>NZ_JBSWXU010000034.1:0-42006 GCF_056160785.1 Mycobacterium sp. ABE4_509
CATCTGGAAGGCCCCCGCCCAAGACATCATCACCAAAGTCCAACGCGGCCGCGCCACCCTCCACCAGATCAAAACGCAGACGGACCACTAGAGCGCTGACCAGAAGCGACATCGATGCATTCCGGCCCCGGCTCGACGCAATCGCCGAAGCCAACGCCGTGCGACTCGCCGCGCAGGACCCGCCGGCGGACTTCGTCGCCCAGTATTGCGTACCTTTCTCCAAGCAGGTGATGGCTGCGCTGCTTGGCGTAGACGACGCAGTGTTGGAACAACTCACTCGACACTACGACGCACTCATCGCCATCGACCCCGCTCTCGAAGCGAGCATCCAGGCCGGCTGGGAAGCCTTTCGTGATCTCGTACTGGTGGTGCTGGAGGAGAAGCGTGGCAGCGTCCACGACGATCTACTCACCCGTCTGCTTGCCAATTTCGAGCAGCAATCAGAAGTCGATGAATCGCACCTGATCGGTCTGGTAGTCACCTTGCTGGCCGCAGGAATCGGAACGCCGATCGTGCAATTGGGAAACGGGATGGCGAACCTGCTGCGCCACCAGGATGAACTCGCCAAGCTGGCCGCCGATCCCACTCTCGCCTCGGGTGCGGTCGAGGAGATCCTGCGCTACAACGCACCGGTCGAGGTTGAGCACCTGCGAATCACCACCGAGCCGGTCACCTTGGCCGACGCGGTTGTCCCCGCCGGCAGTCCGGTGCTCACGTCGATCGCGTCCGCCAATCGTGACGCAGGTAAGTTCTGCGACCCCGATCGGTTCCAGATCGACAGGAGCCTTGAACCGCATTTGGCTTTCGGGTTCGGCCCCCATGTCTGTGCAGGCTCTGTCTTGGCTCGCGCCCAACTCACCTCGGCGCTGCGTGCGGTACTGCGACACCTACCCGACGTGCACCTCGCGGTGGACCACGCAGCGTTGCGCTCCAAACGAAAGGGCTTGCACTCCGTGGGAATCCGCGAACTGCCGATCTCGTGGACGTGGGAGTCCGACCGATGAAACCGGTAGGTCTCCGATGAGGCCAGAAGCTGGAGTGCCGCCCGTCTCGCGGAATCTAGGACGGCTCGACAACCTCGATCGGCCAACGCGACCGAACCTCGTCCATCTCCCGAGGTGAATACGGCGCTACCACCGCGATGACCCATCCGTCTGGGTCCTGCAGGACCATCTCGATGGTTCCCCAATAGTACTTCTTTATCGCTGATCTCGGCCGCACCGACGACTTGTCAAGCAAGGGGATCAGAGAACTGACACGAAGTACGGCCGACACCTTGGGCGATTCTATCCGAGAAGCGAATATCGACTTGTCTGGAATCGAAGCATGTCCGTCTGCTATCTCGATACAACCTCCACCGTCAATCGCATACATCACCCCACGGTGTCGGTCAAGCTCGGTCGATGTAGTGTCGGAAAACGTCGCCACGAACTCACCGTCGCCGTAGGCAAGGCTCGGCCGCAGCCCGAGATAGTCCTCGTAGAAGGCTCGTGAACGCTCGACCGAGGCGACTTTCAGATGAACCCCGAAGCCCGTGACCAATTGCGTCATTGCGCCGCTCGTTTCTGCTGTGTTGACATGATCGCACCAACTGGCCCGACACCACCTCGGCAGTCAGCCCTCAACATGCTCCCGCGACGGGGCCGGCGCTACCGACGGCTGCGCCCCAGCGAAAGCTACCACGATAAATCGCTCCTGCGCAGCATCATTCGCCACGAGCAGTACACGCGGTTTGCGTAGCGCACGCTGGTCGTTGATGATCGGGCCATGCATGCTTCGTGGTCGTCGCCATGACGACGAGGACCGTTCGTGTCGATACGGTGTTGTGTGGCGCCCGCCTGGCGGACGGCACCGTCGTGGACGTACGACTGTCCGACGGCCGCATCGTTGACGTCGAGAGCGCGCGCCGCCGGCCGACCGGTGGTGATATCGATCTTCGCGGTTACCTGCTACTGACCGCGCCGGCCGAGCCACACACCCATCTCGACAAGGCATTCACCGCCGACTGCATGCCGAACGCGACGGGTGATCTGCATGGCGCGATCGCAGCGTGGCGCCAGCATCGCGCGACACTCGCCGGCGAGGACGTGTTCGAACGCGCGCACCACGCCGCAATGGCGTTCCTACGCAACGGCGCCACTGCCATCCGCAGCCACGTCGACGTCGGGGCGGCGATGGAATGCCGGCTTCTGAAGCCGATCCTTGCACTCCGGGAACAATGCCGTCAGCTGTTCGACCTACAAGTGGTCGCGATGGTGAACATGCCGATCACCGGGGACGAGGGGCGTGACAATCTAGCCCAACTGGAACAAGCCGTCGAGTTGGGTGCCGACGTCATCGGCGGCACTCCGTTCATCGATCCTCACCCGATCGCCTGTCAGCGGCTGCTGCTCGAGATCGCGGCGGCCGCTGGTCTGCCCGCCGACCTACACATGGACGAGACCCTCCAGCCCAACGTACTCACCGTGGCCAGCCTCGCCAAGGAACGCAGGCGGGCGGGCATCACTCACCGCGTCGTGGCCAGCCACTGCGTTAGCCTGGGCGTGCAACAACCTGACGTCAGACAGCAGGTCGCCTGCGCACTCGCTGCGGGTGACATCGCCGTAGTCGCCTGCCCGGCAACCAATCTCTACCTACAGGGCCGCGGTGGTCGAGCGCAACCACCCCGAGCGCTCACGGCCATCGCCGAACTCGAATCGGCGGACGTCCTACTGGCAGCCGGCGGCGACAACATCGCTGACCCGTTTTATCCGTTGGGGCGGGCAGACCCCTTCGAGACTGCAGCACTGATGGTCACCGCAGGCCAGCTCACACCCGAGCGCGCCTACGACACGGTGTCCAGCCAGGCGCGGCGGCTTATGGGGCTTCCCCCCGCGACGCTATCTCGTGGGTCGGCTGCCGAGTTGTTGGCCATCCGCGCCTCATCCGTCCGCGATGCTCTCGCAAACCCCTTCACCGACCGAATGGTTTTCCGTCACGGACAGCTGGTGAGTTCCACCGTCGTCGAGCACGCCGGACGCGACTGCGCGCCGCCCGTTCGCCCACGAAACGCCGGCCAATCGACAGCCCCCTGACCGCTGGCTAGCGTGTTTCAGGGGCACTCCAGCGCCACAGAGACGATGACTGCTGGAGTGCCGGATGCCGGCAGGTCTGCCGTCAAGTGGCGAGGCGACCGCCGACATCCGTATTCGAAATGCCGCCGGAGTTCGACTGCATTGGTTTCGTCGGGTCCACGTGGATCCCGTGTTCGTGCAGATGGCGGTCAACAAGCAGCCAGCACTGCGCGGTCAACCGATCAATGAGCCCGTTGCGATCCTCGTTGCGGCGATCGAGCCAACGCAGGACGGATGCGTCGACCAGGCCGATGATTCCGACCAAGGCGGCTTCCGCGGCATCTGGGTCGTCCGAGAAGCCTGGGAGATAGCGGGCGACGGCCGTGGCCAGTTCGGCGGCGACGTCACCACGCGCAGCGGGCCACGTTCCGTGCGTGGCGAGTTGGATACCTCGACCGACCAGAAAGCGATACAGGTTGGGGTGCTGTTGGGCCCAATCAACCTGCGCCTCGATGGGCGCACGCACTACTTCGAGGGGAAGGCACGCGCTCCCGAGGCGGTCGGCGACGGCTCTGCGTAGCTGGTTGTAGGCCCGCAGTGCCAGTGCCCGGTCCAAGTCGTCTTTGCTGGCGAAGTATCGGTAGAAGTTGGGGCGGGCCACGCCGCCGCGCTCGGCGATCTGGCCGGTCTGTGCGTCTGGCCCGAGTTCCTCGATGGCAGCGCCCGCGGCGGCGAGGATCTCGTCACGCCGATCGGCCACTCGGGGTTCGGCACGCCCGTCGGGCGAGACCTGCTTGCCACTCACGAATTCAGCTTACGCGGTGACAGCCGTGCATCCGGTGGTTGACCATCCGGGAACGGCGTGGAGGCGGTCGCGATACTGAGCGCATAACCACACAAGATCCCGCGCGTTCGGGGTCGCGGAAGCAGAGCAGCCCGCAGACGAATCGTCCGCAAGAGTTGGTCGCCGCGGATGCCCTCACGCATCAGCATCTATTGTCGCCCAGCGCTTTCAGGGACACAGCATGCGGCGGCGACTAGAGATTGCGCGCCGCTCCACAGTCAGAAGTCAACGCCGAGTTCGGGCTGCCTCACAATGGGCAGCCCTTGGTCTGTGGTCAGGAGCTTCCAGTTCAAACTCTGCATCCGGCGATACACTCTGTATCATGGCAGTAGGTGATGGCCGAACGGACGTCGGGGAGGTCTGTACGTGAGCGTTAGGGCTGACACGAGCGTCGCGGCGCCGCATCTGGACATCCTCGACCCGGACTTCGACTACGAATCGGCTGAGGTGGCCGCGGCCCGGGAAGCGAGCTGGTACGCGACGACCCCGCTGGGGCCCATCGTGCTACGCCACGCCCAAGCGTGGGAGATCCTCCGGGACCGGCGTTTTGTGCCCGGTGGCCGCCGCTACATGCACTCGCAGGGAATCACCGAGGGCCCACTGTACGACTGGTTCACCGGCATGCTGGCCAGCCGCGACGGCGCCGACCATGCAAGGTTGCGGGGGCTGGTCAACAAGGCATTCACCAAGCGGTTCGTCGAGAGCCTGCGACCGTTTGTGCGGTCCACCTCCGAACGGCTGGCTGACGAATTGGCCTCCCACGATGAGGAGCGCGACTTCGTGGCCGCTTTCGCTCGACCCGTCGCAGGGTTGGTGATGTGCCAGATGTTGGGTGTTCCGGCCGCCGACTACACACAGTTCACGCGGTGGGTCGACGACCTGGGCCTGGTGTTCAACACCGCGAGCGAGTTCCCCCGGTCTGAGGCTGCATTGATCGGCATGTCTGAGTACGTCAACGACCTGATCACAGAACGTCGCGCGCATCCCCGTGATGACCTGCTTTCCTCATTGATCACAGCCGAGCAGGCTGGCGACAGGCTCACGGCGAAGGAGCTCCACGACATGGTGCTGCTGCTGGTATGGGCCGGCCAGGACACCACAACGCGCCAGCTCGGCCGGGCGCTGCTGGCA
The DNA here is from genome assembly GCF_056160785.1 of Mycobacterium sp. ABE4_509. Taxonomy (NCBI): domain Bacteria; kingdom Bacillati; phylum Actinomycetota; class Actinomycetes; order Mycobacteriales; family Mycobacteriaceae; genus Mycobacterium; species Mycobacterium sp. ABE4_509. The sequence continues at coordinate 5,029 of NZ_JBSWXU010000034.1, forward strand.
TTCAGCGAGCACCCTGACCAATGGAAGATACTCGCGGCCCGCCCGGCGATGGCCGAGCAGGCTGTGGAGGAGGTCTGCCGGTGGAGCCCGCAGGCTCGGGTGACGTTCCGCTTTGCCACCGAGGACGTCGGCATGCACGGACTGACCATCCCGGCCGAGACGATGATGTTGGTGTCGATCGTCGCAGGCAACCGGGATCCACGGGCGTACGCCGACCCGGAACGGTTCGACATCACCGTACCGAGAACAGCAGGCCAGCTGGTCTTCGGCGGCGGCATCCACGTGTGCCTCGGGATGAGTGCCGCGCGGGTCGAGCTCGCCGAAGGACTCATCGCGCTCACCGGCAGGCTCGGCGCACCGTCGGTGGTGGGCCAGATCAAGTGGCCGCCGCCAACGGCGATGATCCACGGCCCGGAATCTCTCCCGCTGCGCTTCGCCGACCGCTCGTCCGAGTGACTAGATAACAAGGAGCCAACGGTGCTACTCGTACGTGACACGCAGTACCAGGCTTACGCTACATTTCGGTTGGAGCGGCATCGCGAAGTGATCGCCGACGTTTTCGCCGGCCGTGCGGACTTCCCCCATTTGCACTCGGTGAAGCTCCCGGAAACCCTGCTGGCAGCGTCCAAGGCGCCCTTGTACGAAAGCTGGCTACCGGCGCTGCTCAACGAAGGCACCGCGGACCAGTCGTTGGAGACCCTCATGGGTAGGATTCCGTTGCTCAGCAAGCGCGACTGGGGCCAGCGCAGCCATGACGCTTTCGCCCAACCGGTGGGCGAGTTCCTGCACTACTACGAGACATCCGGAACAACCGGCCCGCCATCGGCGGCACCGAAGGCGATAGACGATCTCATCGTCAACACGGTGAACATCGGCGAGATGTGGGCGCGACTGCTCAAACCAGACGATGTTGCGCTGATCCTCATCATCGCCCCAATGGGGCCCGCCCCTTACCAATTCGAGAAGGTGTTCGAGTACTTGGGCATCATGTCGGTGAAACCGTGGGTGGACTACATCGACGGCGACTACACGAAGGTACTCGACCTCATCGAGATGCTTGCGATCAATGTGTTCGTCGGAGCGCCCTCGCGTCTACTGGCAATGATCCAATTCGCGGTAAGACACGATCGAGCTGTCCCGCGCTTCGACCATCTCCTGCTGATCGCCGAACACACAGGTCCCGCGCAGCTTCGCCACCTGAGCCGGTTGACAGGCGCGGGAGCTCATGTCGGCAGCTACGGCTCGTCTGAGACCGGCACGACAGCAGTGACCTGCGAGCGTAGCCAACTACACCTGCAGCTGCAGAGTTACGTCGTAGAGGTGATGGACCAGCAGGGACAGACCCGCATGGTCGACGGATCCGCCGACAGCGGCGAGATGGTCGTCACCACACTGGATCTACTGAGCCGGCCACTGCTGCGATACCGGACGGGCGACCTGATCGAGGTCGATGACCAACCATGCCCGTGCGGGCTGCCACTGCCGGTCGTGCGCACCCTGGGACGGGCCAAAGACGTCCACGACATGCCCGGCGGCACAGTCCGCCAGGAGGATCTCGAGTCCGCACTGTGGGCCGACGGGCTGTCGGGCCCCACCCCACTCAACTACATGCTCGTCGTCCGAGGAGACACGCTGATCTGTCTGGTCACCACCGACCTTCCCGCCGATGGAGATTGGGCGAACGACGTCGCGCGGCGACTCGACCCGTTGTACCCGACGCATCGGCTTGTCGTGCAGCCCGTCGAGGTGCTGTCCCCACTCGCGTCCCTGAGCGGTGACCTGGGCTGGAAACTCTCACGAATACTGGATCTCAGCGACGAACGGGCGTGGAACCGCCTCCCGGCTTCGCTGAGGCCACTTGTCCGAAAAGCATTCAACGAGTCTCGGGAGATAGTCGCATGATAGGCAACGAGCAAGATCAGCTCCCCGCCGCACTGACCGATCGCGAAAAGTTCGAGTTCGTGCTGGGCGTCTACTTCCGTACGCAGGCGGCGATCGAGAAGTACATGGGTCGAGAACGCCTGCCGGAGTGGACGGCTCACGTGGCAAAGATGAACACCGACGCGACCAAGAAACGGCTGTCGGACCCGGTCGAACGGGAGCGTAGCGTACTCGGTGGACTCGCCAAGATGCTCGACGTCTACGGCTCGGACAAGACGCTGACTGAGAACGACGGCGTCTACCGCCTCGATGTTCGCCGCTGCGGAATCTACGACTACCGCGAGCGTGCCCGCGACCAGGGAGTCGAACTCACCCTGCCGATTCCCTGCGAGTTCTGTGTCGACCTGCACAACCACACCGCTGCCAATCTGGGTATGTCGGCCGCGCACGAGCTCAAGCACCGCGGCTGTCGATGGGTCTGTCACCGCCCAGGCGAGGATGCCGGGCTCGGCGCCCCCGATGAGACGCGACGCGCGTGACATCGACTCAGACCCCACCGCTGCCCTATCGACGCAATCCGGGCTGCCCGTACGACCCAGCTCAGGAACTGCGCGACCTGTCAGCCGAGCACCCGGTTGCCCGGGTGTCACTGACCAGCGGCCTCGACGTGTGGCTGATCTCACGCTACGCCGACGCCAGACGAGTCCTCGGCGACGCGCGCATCAGCAGCGGCGTCACGACACCCGGATCGGCGCTGCCGAAACCGGAAGACCGCACGCTCGAAGAGGAACTCAGCCACCGGCAACCGGGCACGTTCCTCGAGTACGACCCGCCTGATCACACCCGTCTTCGCGCGGTGGTAGCCGGTGAATTCACATCAGGAGCCATGCGTCGGCTCAGGCCACGGATCGAGGCAATCACCACCAGCTGCCTCGACGCCACCGAAGCCGCTGGCCCACCCGTCGACCTCGTGACGACGTTCGCGCTGCCGCTTCCTTCCCGGGTGATCTGCGAGATGCTCGGCCTGCCGATTGATGACGGCTTCGACTTCGCGAGCCACACCAAGGTGATGACCGATCTGATGGCATCTGCCGAGGAACTCCTGGTGTCACGAGACGCGATGCGCGGATACATGCGGGCACACGTCGAGCAACAAAGACACGATCCCGGTGACAACATCCTCGGACGGCTGATCCTCCGGCACGGAGACGAACTCGACGACGAGGAACTGGTCGGGATCGGCAACCTCTTACTGATCGCCGGCCACGAGACCACCGCGATGATGCTCGGCATCGGCGCGCTCGCTTTCCTCCAACATCCCGAACAGATGACGGCATTGCGCGACGACCCTGCACTTGTCGCCGGTGCCGTCGAGGAATTGCTGCGCTACATCTCGATCGCCAACCACGGTGCCGTGCGGACTGCGCTGCAGGACATCGAGGTGGGCGGACAGCTGATCAAGAAAGGAGAACTGCTGATCGTGTCGATACCGCTGGCCAACCGGGACGAGACCCGCTACGACGATCCCTACCGTTTCGATGTCTCACGTAAGCCGAAGCGAGACCAGCTCGCGTTCGGGTTCGGTATCCACCGCTGCGTCGCCGCCCCGATGGCCAGGATGGAACTACAGATCGCTTTCCCGGCACTGCTGAACCGCTTTCCGAACCTGTGTCTGGCGGTGCCGTTCGAGCAAATTCCGGTGCGCACGTCGAACGCTACCCATGGCGTCGACGCGCTGCCGGTGACTTGGTAGGAGATCGAGTGTCGAACATCGCCGAAGTCGTCGTGCGGGTTTTCGTCGAGGATCTCGACGACGCACTGCCCCTGTACCAGAAGCTCTCCGGAGTCGACGACGTCAACAAATTCAGCTTCCGGGATGTGAACCTCGCCAGCGTGGGGCCGTTCCTGCTGCTCAGTGGAAACACCGCCGCCTACCGGAATCGGGTCGCCACACTGGTGGTCAACGACATGGCGTCGGTGATGGCGGCTCTGGAACAAGCCGGCGGCGAGGCTCTCGAAGGACCCTCACCCACGACGAACGGTGAGCGGCTCATCGCCCGCCACCCGGACGGGTCGGTCTTCGAGTACATCGCACCGAGCTAGCACACAGCTCACAGAAGCGTTGGGAAATTGGTAACTCGACAAGGGATACGGTGAAGTGCCAGCTGAGATTCGCACGTCAGTACTGGTCGTCGGGGGTGCACTGTCCGGCTTGTCCAGCGCACTGTTCCTGAGAAGTCTGGGAATCGAATGCCTGCTCGTCGAACGCCATCGCGATCTCCTCGTTTTCCCACGACTGAGCGGGATCACAACACGCACAGTGGAGGTGTACAGCCAATTCGGACTGGCAGATCAGATAGCCGAAGCCAGCGAGATCACCCGCGTGGAGGTCATCAACGCCGAGACGATCGCCGACCGGGACTGGCTACAGCTCGGTGCCGGGGAGAAACGAACGTCGATTCCCCAGCACCGGCTGGAGGCGATCCTGCGAGCCGAAGCTCAGCGTCGAGGCGCTGAATTGCGCTTTGCCACCGAACTGCGTTCCTTCACCGAAGACACCACGGGTATCACCGCAGCCCTGCGGGATCATGACTCAGACACGGAAACCGTTGTCCGGGCCGACTATGTCATCGCTGCGGACGGCGCCGACAGCAAGATACGGAACACGCTGGGTGTTGAGTCCGAGGGCGTGGGGATCATCGACCGCAGATTCACGGTGTTCTTCGAGGCTGACTTGGAGCCTGCCCTCCAGGGGCGGCACTTCGACATTGCACACCTGCGGCGACCGCGACCGGGCACTGTCCTTCTTCCGGCTGACAGTAGTGGCCGGCACTGGCGATTTCAGACTAGTTACAAGAAGGAAGAGTCCCTGAAGAACTACTCCTCGGAGCGACTAAGATGCCTCATTCGCGAGGCGGTAGGTATTCCGGACTTGAGAATCCGCCGGTTCCTGCCTCTAGTTCCCGGAAGCGATGTGCGGGTTCTCGAGTTCGTGTTCGGCGCCTGCGTTGCTGAGGAGTATCGCCTGGGCCGAGTGTTCTTCGTCGGCGATTCCGCGCACCTCATGCCGCCGGCCGGGGGATTCGGGGGAAGCGCCGGTGTGCAGGATGCACACAATCTGGCCTGGAAATTGGCCGCCGTGTTGCACGGTCAGGCGGGAACCGACCTGCTCGATACCTACCACGCTGAGCGTCGCCCAGTCGGAGTGACCAGCATGCAGCAGGCACTCGCCCGCCTGGCGGAGCGAAACCTACTACCTGCCAATACCCAGATCTCGTCCATCGAGCCTCACCTGGCCGTGGGATCGGGGTATCAGTACCGGTCCAGCGCCGTGCTCGGCGCACCCGACGCCGCAGCTTCCAGACTGTTGCCGCCCGACGAACAACGCGGCCAACCCGGCACTAGAGCTCCTTTTGTGACGGTATGCCTTGATGGACAGGAGATTTCGACTCTCGATCTGTATGGTTCAGGCTTCGTGATACTAGCTGGATGCGCCGGTGGCAGCTGGCTGCAGGTGGCACATTCGCTCGCCGCTGATCTGGGCATTCCCATTGCCGGATACCGGTTCGGCCACGAATTGCAGTCGGTTGGTAGAGATGCACATGAGGCCCATGGCATCGGGGCTCACGGCGCTCTTGTGGTACGTCCGGACGGATTCGTCGCATGGCAGGTCAAGACCGGGATCGCCAGTCCGGCGGATGAGTTGCGCAGAGTCATGACATCGGTCCTGCATCGTCCAGTGGCGCGGGTTGAGCCGGCGTGAACGACGCATCGGGCGGACTCAACAAACATCTCGTTGTCGCTCAGGAGGGCATATTGTCTGCGAATGCCTATGATCTGGTGCTCGACTCGGCCTCTGCGGGCGCATCTCGTACCGAAATCGGGCCGTCGTGATCGGCGACGGCTACGGCGCAGATCCGGTGACGGAAGCGAGCAGGGCTCACCAGGTGCTCACGACGTTTCGAGACTACATGCTCGGACCTACGCGATTCATGACCCTGCTCAGCTGTTTCGAACTGGGCGTCGTCGATGCGCTGCGGGAGAGCCCGGGCGGTCGAATGACAGCGCAAGAACTGGCCGCCCGGGCGGGCGCACCGCAAGCGAGGATCGAACAGCTACTGCAGCTTCTCATCAAAGATGACTTCCTCAGCTATGACGCATCGTCGATGTCCTACGCACTCGACGGACTGGCATACCTATCGGAGGACGACTTCACGCGCATCCTGTCTCAGGCCAGCATGATCAAGTCGGTCTGTCTACGCCAGCTCTACTTCCTGACCGAGAGTGTGAAGACGGGCAGCGTAGTGGGACTCAAGGAGTTCTACGGATTCGACGGCACGCTGTACGACGCATGCTCAGTTCACGAAGACCTTCGACTTACCTGGGGCAATCGGATGGACAGGGTCACGGGGCTGACCGATCCGTGGTTCTTCGCCAATGTGGAGATCAGCGCGGGCGCAAAGGTACTCGACCTCGCAGGTAACACCGGCCTAGGAGCGATTCTCACTTGGCAGCTCAAAGGGTCTCCGGGCCTACACATCACGTGTTTCGACCTTCCGGAAAAGGAAGCGGCGGCGCTCGAGAACTTCAAGGCTCACGGCGTCGAACAGCACTGCGGATTCGTGGGCGGGGACGTGTTCGCCGGGCTTCCGGGAGGGTTCGACGTAGTCCTGATCAAGCATTTCCTGGACATGTTTGACATGGAGAACGTACTCGAGGTCCTGCAGGCGGCCCACGACGCACTCAATCCGGGCGGCCAGATCTGCGTCCTGGTCCCGGTCTATCCCGAAGACCTCAAGTCCTGGCCTTCTGCTGACTTCTTCCCTGCCTACTTCCTCGGATGCACCATGGGACAGGGTGGGCCACAGAAGCTGTCTACCTACCAGACATGGATCGAGTCGTCTGGGTTCACAGTCACAAAAGCCATCGCCGAAGATGTGAGGCAGATGCCGCCAGACAAGCTTGCGGTGCTCGGGATCCTCTGCGCCACAAAGGTGGACTCGACAACGGATGCGGCGAGGACAGACGCAATCCGGTAGTAGGCTCTCGACCGCAACTAGCCTCGGTGGGCCGGGCTCCCAATTGGTGACAGCTCAGCCTTGCGGCTGTTTCTCGTTCTCCCACCATGCGAGAAGTGCTGCCATGTCGCGAGCAATGGCTGCTTGCTTGAAACCGTGCGACTCGTTGAGCGAAGGAAAGGGCCCCTGGGGTACGGGGACGGCGAGGAAGTGACACAACGGTTCCCACCCATCCTGTGGCCTCCAGACCAACAACCGATCGGCGGGGACCGTCCGTACCACCTCGTCGTTCCAGCATTCCATCATCTCGACGAGTCGCTCTTGTTGACCAAAGGTGCCCGCGAAGGGCGCAGTGCCGATCCATTTCGTCGAGATGGCCAGGTCGAGAAAGCGTCGATAGTCATCGTCAACGAACGTGCGGGCCCGCGAAAGGTGGTACATCAGCGAGTTACCGAGTTCGACCGACCACAATGTGTCGAGAACACTACGTGCGAAGGACTCGCCGTCGCGCACGCTGAGCAACACCTTGGCGTCTGGATAGACGTCGATCAGTTCACGCCAGTGGTATGCGGCGGGCCAGTCGACGGTGGCTTCGAAGCCGTCGAAGATCTCGGCCCAGGCTGTGTGCCCGTCTCGGGCTCGCTCCCAGAGCTCGACCTCGGTCAGATTCTCCAACAGGTGCTGCATGTGGTAGCAGCGAAGGCCCAGCGTCTCCAGGGCGACCTTTTGGGTCATTGTCCCAGTGCGGGGCAAGCCCGCGCCGATCAGCCGCATTTCAGCACTCCCTTTGCGCCAACAAATTCAGGACAGCGCGCCGACCAACTCGGTACCGGCCGAATCGCACGCTTGCGCTCCCCGACAACATGTCAGATGGCTTCGGCCATGCGGCTATGCGCTGCGGCGGTGATCGAGTCACGGTCGACGTCTTGGGTCCCTCCCAGCTCCCATTCGCAGATCGCCAGGGAGGCATCGGTCAGAGCCTTGCAGCGCTCGAACCGCCGGACCATGAATGCCTGGAACGCATCGGGTATTTCGTCGTTGCTGGCCAGTTCCTCACCGAGCACGACGGCGTCCTCTATCGCCAGCGCTTCGCTCTGCTTGAGATGCGAAGTCGTGGCGTGGGCGGCGTCCCCTATCACGATGACCCGTCTGTCGAACCACGGCGATGGCAGGTTGACCACCTCATAGGGCCGCCAATTCACGCGATCGGCACCGCGGATGTCATCACGTACCTCGGCGATGAGATCGCCGAACGGCGCCAGATGCTCACGGAGCTGTTCGTCGAGGGGCGTCGTAGCTACCGGTTCAGCCTGGTTGACGTTCAGGAACAGATCCATCAGGTCGTTGCGGAGAGGTACCAGGCCGACCTTGCTGCCATCCGGTGAGAAGTAGAGATGGCTACCCTCGAGATCATCGAGGCGCGGTAGCGTGTATCGCCAACTCGACTGCCCGGTCGCCTCCGGCTTACCGAGGTCGCCGAACAGCATGGGACGCATCACTGAGCGAATGCCGTCAGCGGCAACGACGCCGTCGTACTCCGCCGAGCTCCCGTCGGAGAATGTCACCGCGACCCAATCGGCGCGCTGCTCGATGGCCGCCACGGCCCGGGACGCAGTGACGGAGATTCCGCGTTCGATCGCCGCGGCCAGCAGGACGCCTACCAGATCATCGCGCAGGATACCCAGCATCGGCGGCAGACCTGGTCCAGCTTCGGGCCTGGCCGGCACCGTCTTCAGTAGCGTGCCGTCAAGCCGGTGCATGCACGTCGTCTCGATTGCAGCACCGCGCGAAATACACGCGCGGGCGAGTCCCAAGGTGTCGAGCGCCCGGATTGCGTTGCCCACCAGTGCAACCCCAGGACCGGCTGGGCCAACCCCGTCGACAGGGAGAGCCCCTGTGAGCATCGGGGGCGGTTCGGCCTCGACGAGCTCTACGCTCCGACCGGTCGCGTCCAATGCTATCGCCGAACATATTCCCTCAACAGTTGCCCCGACGATGAGGATGTCGCGGTGCTTGGCCATCTTCAGCCCCTACTCTCCGGCACGGTCGAGCACGGCGGTCACGGCTGTTCGGAGCATACGCTCGGGGTCGGGGGCTGCCGTTTCAGAGCGCCACGCGACGAACCCGTCCGGGCGCACCAGGATCGCGCCGTCCGGGCCGATACCGTGAGCAGCGTGCGTGTCGGTATCATCGGCCGCCACGAGCTCGTGGCCGAGGCGGTAGCCGTCGACGGGTACGGCCAGGTCATCCGATAGCGAGCGGGCGGCCCCCAGCCACGGCTCCCCGTCCCGGCCGGCGAGCACCACCAACCGGTTTCCATACACGTCCAGCGTGGACTCGTGCTGTTCCGCGGCGATCGGTACGCCGGGCGCGCGAGTGCCCGGCTGACCGGCCAGATCCTCCGGGTTCAGCAGCGCGAGACTCGTATCGCTGGGCAGTGCGCCGGGCACGGCGGCCGACCTGTACTGGTAACCGAAGACCACGGCCGGGTGCGGCGCCATCGCGGGGATGGTGTGTCCGTCCAGGGCCGCGGGATGGCGGTTGGACATCTGAGCCAGGGCCTGCTGTAGGGTCTGCGCCCCCACTGGCCGCCGCTCCGCCTCGTAGCTGTCCAGCAGACCCGGACATGCCTCTCCGCGCAGCACAAAGGCCAGCTTCCAGGCCAGGTTGTGCGCGTCCTGGATACACGTGCTTCCGCCGAATCCACCTGTAGGGGGCATGATGTGAGCCGCATCGCCTACCAGGAAGACCCGCCCCTGGCGGTAGCGCCGCGCGAGCTGCGCACCGAAGTTGAAGTCCAGGACTTTGACGTCAAGCCCCGGGATGTGGGACATGAACGTGAGGTCGAGGTCGGCCAGCCCGACTGCCTCGCGGATCAGACCGGCCAACCGCTCCTCCGGATAGTCGGAGAGCGACTCCAGGTCGGCGGGATAGCCCACCTGAAACGACCACCGAGCTCCGGTATCCCCGGTGGGGAACAATATCGTTCCCGCCCGTGGCTGTGTGAGGAAGGCGAAGTCGGCGAAGCGCCCCCGGGTCGCGTCACTCAAATCGGCGGCGAACATCGCCGTGAGTCGGCGTTCCACGGTACCCAGGCCGTCGCAGTCGATACCCAACCGCTTGCGGATAGGACTGTCCGAACCGTCGGCCGCGATCATGTAGTCGGCTTGAACGGATGTCTCGATGCCTGTGTCGCGGTTCCGGATTACGGCGGTGACACCATCACCGTCCTCTGCGAATGAGACGAGCTCGGTTCCGAATCGAAGGTCGACACCCCTACCCTTCGCTTCGGCGAACAGGATTCCTTCCAGCTTGTCCTGGTCGATCATGACCAGTTCCTCGTTGCCGGTCGGCACCATCTCCCATTCGTCCGAGAGAGTTCCGGCGCGCGCAATGGTCACCCCACGCGGATCACTCGCGTCCGTGATCGTTTCACCCAGCCCGCACTGGCGGTAGATCTCGGCCGAGCGATGCGTGATGCCGTGCAGCCGGGGGTGCACCAGGAGATCGGGATGTCGTTCAATCAACATGCACGGAACGCCATGACTACTCAAGAACACAGCGCTGGAGAGTCCGCTAAGCGCACCGCCCACGATCAGCACGGGTGGGCGATCAACAAAGGGAAGTTCCATTCTGCCTCCGCATCTCGTGGACGCGCCAGGTGTCACGAGCGCTCGGCCCGGCCACCTCAGCGTGTGATACACACTGTATCGCCGCAGCGGTGATGCAACAACCGGTAGCCGGTGCACGAATACACTTCGCGATAGGCTAAGTGTCGCAGCCGGCGCTTCGGGAACCCAGTCGCCTTCACCCAGACCGCGTTGGGTCAGCCGCATTGCACATCGCGCCATTCACGAACAGCTAGGGCATTCGATGCCCGGCCCCAGGTTCCAGACGTTCTCAACGTCCGCGGCCGAACTCGGACTTCAGTATCCGCCGAAACTCGAGCAAGGCCTGCCAGACGACAGCCGAATTCTCCTACGAGACTTGATATCGACCGCTTACCAGGTGCCGCCCGATCGAAGGGGAACTTCCTCTGAAGACTGGGGCAAGTCGATTCCTCGCGGATCCGAACGTCGGAATCAATGCGCACGAGAAATACATCAATTGCTGAGCCGGACAACTACTTTAGCTTCAGTAGATGCCGTTGCCTAAGTCGCCCCAGGAACAAAAATGGTGCTAGGTTCATTCATGCCTACGCAGCCAACGAAGTCGCCGGCCGAAGTGTCCGACAAGTCTGCACCAAGTCGCCGGCGGGGTTGGCTGCCCTGTTCCTCCGACGATTCGAGGCCAGCGTCATGCCGACGAAGTTCACCGACGACTCGATCGCATATGTGGAGTTGTATGTCTCGGATGCCGTTCCAGCGCTGCAGACTTTGACCGCCGCCCTGGGCTTCAGTGCCCGTGCACTGGCGGAGCACCCGGACCGCTACAGCGTGCTGTTGAGCAGAGGACCGACCCGGCTGATCGTCACAGAGCCACGCGGCCAGGGTCCGGTCGCCGAGTGGCTGGCCGCGCACGGGGACGGGGTGCGCGACATCGCATTGTGTCGTTCCGATCTGGACTACGTGGCCGACCATTCACGACAGACACTGTTGCCGGTGGTGGGGCCGCGCGTCGACGCCGCCACCGGCACACTCCATGCACAAGTCGGTGGCGTCGGCGCCCTGCGGCACACTCTCCTGTGCGCCCGTGACGGCACCAACATGCCGCCTGGCTCGGATTGGCAGCCGCTACGCACCATCGCCTAGCCGTCCCAGCCCATTCCAGGGCTGTCGATCAGCCGGCCGCCGCGGCGACAGTGCAACAGCGCCCCCATGTCGCTGTCAACGTGACGACCACATGCCGACCCTGCAGCCGTCCTGTGCATCTCTGCACAACGCACCGGCGGCGCGAGTCACACGCGGCCGAGCCGGTCACAACCTCGGGTCGCCGGCACATCCCCGGTCACAATGGCACAATGGTCAGCGAAACCCCAAGCGGGGGCCGCTAGCTCCGGTAGGTGAATGACCCGCCCTAAAAGGGAGACAACGCTCGATCACCCACCACCCGGCACCGTAGTGGCCACCCTCCTGCGCTCATGCGTCGCCGGTCACGATGTCGACGAACAATCCATGAACTCGACGGTCCGCGGTGATCTCCGAGTGAAAGGCCGTCGCGAGGACCCGGCCCTGACGTACCGCGACGATGTGATCGCCATCGCGACTCAGAACCGTCACCCCGGCGCCGACGCGTTCTACCCACGGGGCCCGGATGAAGACAGCGCGCACCGGTTCCCGGAAGCCGTCGAACGGAAGGTCTCGTTCAAATGAGTCAACCTGGCGGCCGAATGCGTTTCGCCGAACTGTCATATCGATGCCATGCAGTGGTAGAGCCTCCCGACCCGGCACACCGGCGTCGACGATCTCGTCTGCAAGCATGATCATGCCGGCGCATGACCCGAACGCCGGCATACCATCGCCAAGGAATGCATGCAGAGGTTCGAGCATTCCTAGGTCGCGCAGCAGGTGGCTGATCGCGGTGGACTCCCCGCCTGGGATGACCAGCCCGTCAAGCCCCTCGAGTTCGGTGCGGCGTCGCACCTGCTGCGGTGCCGCACCACTGTCGTACAGTGCTGCAACGTGTTCGCGGACGTCGCCCTGCAATGAGAGAACGCCGATCCGAGGAGCGTTGCCGCGGACCGGGGGCGCAGCTCGCGTCACGCCACCCGGTAGGTGAGGAAGCGAAGGACGTTCGTAGAGCACTGCGTTCACCTATCTGGGTCTGGGGCTCACGGCCGCGGCACCTGTCGTCGCCTCGCAGACGGAACCATGAGGCACACCCACGTCACAAGTGAGCTGCCGCTTGTCCCCTAAGGCGCCCCCGGGGCTACCAACCGCGCTCGGCCAGCCGGTGCGACACCGGAATATCATCCACGTTGATACCGACCATGGCCTCGCCCAACCCCCGCGACACCTTTGCCAACACGTCCGGGTCGTCGTAGAAGGTAGTTGCCTTGACGATGGCGGCCGCTCGTTGGGCCGGGTCACCGGATTTGAAGATCCCCGATCCCACGAAGACGCCCTCGGCCCCGAGCTGCATCATCATCGCCGCGTCAGCCGGGGTGGCGATACCACCGGCGGTAAACAACGTCACCGGCAACTTCCCCGCCCGCGCCACCTCCTGCACCAAGTCGAAGGGCGCCCGCAGCTCCTTGGCTGCAACGAACAGCTCGTCCTCGCTCATCGAAGTCAACCTGCGTATCTGGGCACCGATGCGCCTCATGTGTGTCGTCGCGTTGGACACATCTCCGGTACCAGCCTCACCTTTCGAGCGAATCATCGCCGCCCCCTCGGTGATACGCCGCAATGCCTCGCCGAGGTCGGTCGCGCCACACACGAACGGTACGGTGAACCTCCACTTGTCGATGTGGTTCTCGAAGTCGGCGGGCGTCAGCACCTCGGACTCGTCGACGTAGTCCACCCCCAGGCTCTGCAACACCTGCGCTTCAACGAAGTGCCCGATGCGCGCCTTGGCCATCACCGGAATCGTGACCGCCGAGATGATCCCCTCGATCATGTCGGGGTCACTCATTCGCGACACCCCACCTTGTGCCCGGATGTCGGCGGGCACGCGCTCCAGAGCCATCACCGCAACGGCCCCGGCCGCCTCAGCGATGCGGGCCTGCTCAGGCGTAACGACATCCATGATGACGCCGCCCTTGAGCATTTCGGCCATGCCACGCTTGACCCGCGAAGTACCGGTACCCTCGCCGATGGAAGGTTCGACCGGTCCGTTCGATCCGTTCTGTTCAGTTGCACTCATCGAGGGCATCTCCAGTTCATTGGTCAAATAGTGCTTTTGACAGGCTCACTACTGTGGACCGACCTCGGCCGTAGCGGTGACTGCCATCAGCCGGCGAGCACAATGCATATCGAATCGCTCGCCTGCAACGTCGATGGCGGGCATCGCGCAGGTTTGGCGGATAGACAATTCCTAGCAGGAGTTGACGATCCACACCAGTCATCTTCTGGGATTCATCAAGCCGCGACTGATTAGCCATGATCGTTTGGACTTTTTTGCTGGGTGACATGGTTGCGCCGACAAACTGACTGCCCTAGTTCGACACGGGTTTACGTGGCGTTCGCACGAACAGGATAATAACTATTGCATCGATGGGTCACTACTTTCGATTCAATGGACTCTCGGTTTTCGATCCGGTACACAAGAGCCGAAGAGATGCTCGGTTCATGCTTCCCGCATCCTGCGTTGGAGTCTGACTCACATTGTTCAGCAGCTATTTTCGGCAGACTTCGGGAGGTTGACGATATCGGCTAATCCCACTTCTGCCAGGAATGCCGTGCCCAGTGCGTCGTTGCTTTGCTCAGCGATGTCCAGCATTCCGGCGCCGAATGATATCGGCCACTGTGCCGGCACGGCGTTCACGTACACATCTGCGAAACGGTTCTTAAAAGAAGGGTCAACTCTCGGCTGCATCGAGTACGCAAAACTGGTCGCCCTGTTTGCTGAACTTGCGGCAAATTGCACACTTGCATCCTCTAGATCACCTAGGACCACCAAGGCGCCCTGGATGAGCGGTGCCATCAGCGCCGTCTCGTGCGAAGCCGGCGAACTCCCTATCAGCGCAGTCGCACCAGCGCGCCGAACGCGCCGGGCCGAGGCCCGCCGCCAACCTCAACCGTCCCATCGATCGTCCAGACGTGCTACGGCCCAAATTGTTTCGAGTCACTGGTTAGCTGACTGTCGCAAACCGACAGCGACGAATCCCGCCGGTTGCCCGCAGCGTCGGCTCTCGCAGTGGGCCCCTAACAAGGAGTTCGGAACAAAGCTGCCACGCACTCCCGTTAGGTAGGCGGCCCGACATGTCTAGGTGTGTCGCCGCCCAGGAAATCATGGAGCGCAACCGATGAGCACAGAATCTGCCTCGACCAACCGAGGGCGCGGTGCGATCGCCTTGATGTGCGATCCAGCCTTCGGCGCGCTTTTCTGGGGCAAGCTGTTGGGCATCGTCGGGATATGGGCGCAGAGCATTGTGGCCGCTATCGTCATCTACGATGCGACCGGCTCCGCAACGATGGTGGGCCTCCTGGCGGTGATGCAGTTCGGGCCGCAGGTGGTGCTGAGTCCGACCAGTGGCAAATGGGCGGACTCTGGAGATCCGGCACGTCAGATTTTCTTCGGCAGAATCCTGTGCGTGATCGGTGCCGGCGCTACGGCGGCCTGGCTGGGGCTCGCGTCAAGCCACGACGAGGTCGCGGTGCTACTCGGGACCCTTGTTGTCGGAATCGGTTTCGCAGTGAGTAGCGCGCCAATACAATCCATCGTGCCGAGCCTGATTCGCAGTGGGGAGCTGCCCACTGCGATGGCGCTCAGCAGCGCTCCGATGCCGATCGGACTGATGGTGGGTCCCGCCGTGGGCGCGCTCATCGCCGCGAACCTAGGTGCGGCACCGGCGTTCTCGGTCAGCACGGGCCTGCACTCCGTCCTCCCAGTGCTTCTGCTGGCCGTCCGTTTCCCGGCCCCAACGGAACGAGGTCCCAGTACCGATTACCGGGTGCGAACCGGGCTACGCTACGTGTGGCACGACCGCCCGTTGCTGCTGGCGCTGCTAGCCGTTGCCGCAATCGGATTCGCATCGGATCCTTCTGTCACCCTCACACCGGCCTTGGCTGAGGAACTCGGCCGTGGCGTCAGTTCGGTCGGCCTGTTGTCCGCCGCCTTCGGCGTCGGGGCAACGATCGCTCTCCTGCTGTTAGCGTGGCAACAAGGACGACTGTCTTCAGCACGGACGTCATCGATCGGACTATGGCTACTCGCCGTCGGCTCTGTGCTGCTGGCCATTGCCACGAACTTCCCGTCAGCCATGGCAGGCTTCGCCGCTGCGGGGTTCGGCTTCGGCTACGCGATGGCGGGTCTTACCACGTTCGTCCAGGAGCGTGCACCCGATGAGTATCGGGGTCGGATCATGTCATTGTGGCTGGTAGCGTTCTTCGGCTCACGTCCGATCGCGGCGGCCGTATTGGGTGGGACGGCCGACCTGTTGTCGGTACGGGCAGCGTTCGTGCAATGCGCCGCGCTGACGACAGCAGTCGCGCTCGTGTTCCGGCACAGGCTGCTCAAGCCGCAGCGAACCCGAGGAGCAGGGTGCGACACAACAACGCGCTAGCTCGAGTGCGACCCATGCTCGACGACCGGACCCGGGGACACGCCTCGAGATTTGCCGTCTCGGTTCCCGCCATCAGCAGGACGCCATAGTGGCCGTCGAACTCGGAGAACTTCCGGGCGCGTGGAACTTTCGCGACGTCGCGGACCGGACCGGCATCGCGGGGGGACGACTCTACCGATCCGGTGAGCTGACACGACTCGACGACGCCGGCAGAGACCTCATCCGCCGGCTCGGCATCAATGACGTAGCGGATCTGAGGACCCCGCGAGAGGTCGAGCGCCGCGGCGCCGGCTTGGTGCCGAACGGGGTCGAGGTTCACCTGCTGCCGTTTCCCGACCACGGCAGCGCCGACGGCGAGGCTCCGCACGAGTCGGCCTTCCGGCGGATCATGGGCGAGGTCACGGCGAAGCGGCCCGAGACCGACGACGTCTCGGCGGCGGCCATACGCTATCTGACCGAGGAGTACCAGCGGTTCCCGCTACTGGGCGGAGCCAGGCGGGCAGTACACCGGGTAGTGACCCTGCTGTCCAGCGACCGCCCGGTGATCACGCACTGTTTCGCTGGCAAGGACCGCACGGGTTTCACCGTGGCGGTGGTTCTCGAGGCGGTCGGCGTAGACCGCGATGCGATCGACTCCGATTACCTGGCCAGCAACGATTCGGTGGGATTGTTCCGAGAACGTGTTCTCACACAGATCCGCGACCGCGGCGAATTGACTACCCCGGAGGCATTCGCCCTGGCCGAAGCCCGGCTGACCGACGAGGTATTGAGCGTTCGCGAAGACTACTTGACGGCCGCACGACGCACCATCGACGACAGCTACGGCTCGCTGGGCGGCTACTTGGACGCCGCCGGAGTGACCGCCGACCAGCTGGCAAGACTGCGCTCGGTGCTGCTGGGCCATTGAGCCCAGCGCAATTCCAGCGCCGGTTGATCAGCACAGATGCGCGGCATGTCTGCTGGCCGAGGAGTCTCGGTTGTCAAGGCGGGGTCGGGCGGACCCACACACGGCTCAGCTTGGGCGGCCGAAGGGGATGAACCACCTCGCGCCAGACCCACGACACCGATGCCCGCCAGCACCGCGGCGGCCATGGCGAACTCAGCACCGACAGTGCCGAACCGGAAGTCATCACCCAGGAACATAAACCCCAGCGAGGCGGCGACGACGGGATTGGCCAGGCTGACCATGGCCAACGGCGCAGCCAGGCCGCCTCGATAGGACAACTGTCCCAGAAGGTATGAGGCCGCCGCCAGCACTACCACCGTCGCTGCCACCATCACCGAGAACGATGTGGTCGTCAGCTTGATCAGCACCGACACCACGCCGTAGCCGACACCGGAGGCCGCCGCGAGGAACAGGCTGCGTGTCGGCGAGGCGCCGACACGCCAGGCCAGCCACGACAACACGACGGCGACGGCGGCGCCGCCCAGCGCCAACGGCAACCATGCATCGGATGGCGTTGTCGCGGTGCCAGACTCCTTGACCAAGCACATCAACACCGCCAGTCCTGCCACCGTCGACCCGGCGTTGCGCCAGGCGGGTAGCGGGATCGGCGTCTGGTCGCGCGCTGCTTTGAACAGCAACCCCAAGAGCAAGGTCAGGGTGCTCAGTGCCTGTACCACCGCCACGGTTCCCAGTCCCAGAGCTGCCACATGGGTGGTTCCACCCAGCACAGTCAAACCGATGGCTCCGGCGCAGTAGGCGCCGGCCCCCCGACTGCATCGAGCCCAATGTTCCTGAAGCACGGCCGCGCCCGCGTAGAACGCCGCTGAGGTAACCGCCAGGATGATCGCCCATGTCATGCTAATGAGCCTGCCCGGACGCGGCGCCGAAGTCGTCGTGCCGTGGGAGGATCTCGCGGTACTACAGCTGGAGTACGCCGGTTGGCGGCTACGTTGCGGGCTGCTGATATGGCTGCGCGAGGCCGCTCTGGTAGGCGATCACCACCAGCTGTGCCCGGTCGTGGGCGCCGAGTTTGGTCATGGTCCGATTGACGTGCGTCTTGACGGTCAATACGGACACGACCAGCTTCTCGGCGATTTCGGCATTCGACAACCCGGCGGCAACCAGCTGCAGCACCTCGCGCTCACGGTCGGTCAGCACAGCGAGCTCACTCGAATCCGACACCAGCCCGGGGTCAGGCTGCGCCACCACCCGTGAAATCAGGCTGCGGGTCGCACGGGGAGAGAGTAGCGCCTCACCGGCCGCGACCACCCGGACCGCCTCGAGCAGTGCCTCGGGCTCAACCCCCTTGTTGAGAAACCCACTGGCACCGGCACGAAGCGCTCCGAAAACGAGGTCGTCGACCTCGAACGTGGTCAGGATCAGAACCCGGACATCGGCCAGGCTCTCGTCGGACACGATCTGGCGGGTCGCCTCGATTCCGTCGAGGCCGGGCATCCGGATGTCCATCAGAACCACATCGGCGTCGCACTCCCCCGCCAGGTGCACCGCCTCGGTGCCGGTGCCGGCTTCACCGACCACCTCGATGTCCGGCGCGCTGTCGAGCAAGACCTTGAATCCGGCCCGGATCAGCGCCTGGTCGTCGGCCAGCAGCACCCGGATCGCCATCAGAGCTCACCCGGGACCGGAAGGAACGCCGTCACCACGAAAAACCCATCCTGGCAGGATGTCTGCAAAGTGCCGTCTACCATGGCCGCGCGCTCCCGCATCCCGAACAGGCCGTAACCCATACCGTCCGCGCCGTCACCGGCCGCCGGGTTGTCCACCTCGATGCCGAGCCCGTCGGCGTCATACCGCAGAACCAAGTGTGCGGAATTCCGGCTGCCGTGTTTGTGCGCATTCGTCAGCGACTCCTGAACGATCCGATAGGCCGCGAAATCGATCGCCGGTGGCAGGTCGCGGGCCTGACCCTCCACACGGTACTCGACCTGCATGCCGGCCGCCGACAACGACTCCAGCAGGGTCTTCATTCCTTCGAGCCCGGTGGCCGGCTCCAATGTCTGGTCGTGGTCCTCAGATCGAAGCACCCGCAAGATCACGGCCAGTTCCGAGATCACTGTGCGCGCAGCCTCCTGGACGTGGCCCAACGCCTCGTCCACCGCGTCGGGCTGCGAGCGAAGAAGATGAGCGGCCACACCCGCTTGGACGTTGATCAGGGCAATGTGATGGGCCACCACGTCATGCAGTTCACGCGCAATGTGAATCCGCTCTTCGACAACCCGGCGCCGGGCTTCCTCGTCGCGGGACTGTTCGGCGCTGCGGGCGCGACGCTCCACCTCGATCACGTACGAGTGTCGTGACCGCGCGGCGTCGCCCAAAGCCACCGTCACCACCGTCCAAGCCAGAAGCGTCTCAGTGTCGATCCAGGTATCACCCGGCGCCCGAACCGTGCCCACCACGATCGCGATGCCCACACAGGCCCCGGCGGTCCACGCAACGCGCCGACTACTCGCATAGGCGACCGTCCACAAGATGATCAGGGTGGCGACCACCAAACCGGTCTGCCGGCTGCTCAATGTACCGATCAATAGCGCCGGCACACTCGCCAGCGTCAGCGCAGCCAGCGGCCAGCGTCGACGCATCGTGATCAACACCGCCGCCCCCAGCGCCACAGCCACATCCACCGAGTCCGGTCGCCGCGAGTCCAGCTGTGGGCCTGGTCCGACGAGGATGATGGCGATGGACAAGACCGCCACTATCAGTCCCAGCGCAGCGTCGATCAATCCCGGATGCCGGGACAGCACCCACTCTTGGCGCAGCCCGGTCCTACGGATCGGCGTCTCTGCTGATTGCCGATCAACGGCCTGCCCCGAGCGCGCAAGCGTCAACCTGATGGATCACCTCCCGCGTCAACAGCAAAGATCCTGGCGGCGGCTACCGACCTCGGCCCGCGGCAGACTCCCCGCATCGGATGCACCTACAAAGTATGCGACAGGCAGTCAGCTGTGTCTGCCCACCAGGGGCTCCACACCAGCACTCGCAACCACATCCGATCCTCGGTGTCTGATTTCAGGACATAGTGGGCAGCTGTCCCGGGACATAGTTGACACCTCGTTGCACCGGGGAGGTCGGCCATGTCCAAGCCCCAGCTCGTCATCACCGCCGTCGTGGTGGAAGGACGCAGCGACAGCGAAGTCGCCCGCGACTACGACGTCTCCCGCTACTGGGTCCAACAACTCGTCAAACGCTACGAGACCGAAGGGCCCGCAGCATTCGAGCCACGCTCACGAAAATCTCATCACCACCCCAACGCCGTCGACCACGACATCGAAGAAAAGATCGTCCGTCTACGCAAGACACTGACCAAAGCCGGCTACGACGCCGGCACGGCCACTATCGCCGAACACCTCAACCGCGACCCCGATAAAGCGAAATTCCCCGCCGTATCGACGATCTGGCGAGTACTGTCCCGGCGCGGCTTCGTCACACCCCAACCCCACAAAAGGCCCCGATCCTCGTGGATGCGCTTCGAAGCCCAACAACCCAAGCGATGGCAAGCCGACGTCACCCACTGGCACCTAGCCGACGGCACCACCGTGGAGATCCTCAACGTGATCGACGACCACTCCCGGGTGGCCCTCGCCAGCCACGCCCACACCATAACCACCGGCCCCGACGTCGTGGACACCTTCCTGGCCGCGATCGCCACCTGGGGCACCCCAGCGGGCCTGCTCACCGACAACGGCGCCATCTTCACCGCCCGACAACGCGGCCACGGCCGCACCACCCTGGAGATCATCCTTGGCGAGCTCGGCATCCGCTACGACCACTCCCGCCCCTATCTACCCGCAGACCTGCGGCAAGGTCCGTGAAGACTGGGACGCGATGCTGCACCGGCTCGGTCTGACCCCGGCCGAGGTATGACCATGGTGTCCTGCGTTCGATTTGTCGACCGGGCTGGTGCAGCATCGCGGCGCGCACCGGCCAGACGGATCTGACCGACACTTATCAATCGCTGCCTCGGACTTCGACCCGAATCCACCGATTTCTCCCAGCTGCGCAGCCACCCCGAGCGTCTTCTGATCGCCGGCATCAAGACCGCCCTGCGAGAGCTGGCCCGCAGATGGAAAGCACTCGACAACGAAATCAAGACACTCAACAAGCAGATCGACAACGTGGTTCGCTCCACCGCCCCCGATCTGGTCGAGCTCTTCGGCGTCGGCGTGGAACTGGCCGGCCAATTCCTGGTCGCCGCCGGGGACAACACCGACCGCATCCGCAACGAGAAAGCCTCCGCCAAACTCTGCGGCGTGGCCCCACAACCAACCAGCAGCGCCGCACCACCGGGCGCCACCGTCTATCACGCAGCGGAGACCGCCAAGCCAACAGCGCCCTCTACATCGTCGCCATCGTACGACTACGTCACCACGAACCCACTCGTGCCTACGTCGAACGACGCACCAACGAAGGACTCACCAAACGCGAGATCATCCGCTGCCTCAAGCGGTACATCGCCCGCGAGATCTACACCAACCTCCCACGACCACACGCCGAAACACTGACCGAGAACCGCCACCCCGCGGCAGCTTGACAAACATGGGAGCATCGAACGCTTCCACCAGACCGAGAAAGAGATACCTACGCGCCGACCTCCTGCAGAAACCCTGGCCGAACTGCAAACCCAACTCGACACCTTCACCGGCTACTACAACACCGAACGACCCCACCGCGCCCTGCGCCGGCGCACTCCACAACAGGCCTACGACAGCCGACCCAAGGCACTCCCCACCGGCTACCAGATCCCCCCGCACTACCGCGTGCGCACCGACCGCATCGACAAAGGCGGCTCAATCACCATCCGCTACAACAGCCGGCTACACCACATCGGACTGTCCAAACACCTGCGCGGTACCAAAGTCACGGTACTGATCAACGACCCCGACATCCGCGTCATCCACCACGACACCGGACACCCGATCGGCAAACTCACCCTCGACCCCACCCGCGACTACAACCACGCGGCATAAAACCCGGAAACTCCCCCAGAAACAGACCCCAGATGTAGACAATGTCCCGGGACACCTATCAACGGTGTCCCGGGACATCACAACATCCGATCCTCGGGAAACGAACATGAAAGGCGGGTGGCTCACGAAGGGTTTTCCCACCGAGCCGCGCACCCTGCTCTGGCTCCCACGTGTTCCAGTTTCAGCAAACCGACGGACGGCGTGTCCGAACCCGCGATGCGAGGGAGGTATCGGGCGAGGGCAACAGCACGGCAGCTAGAGCCTCTCAGGACACGTTTGGCACCAGAGGTTCTGCGTCGACGGTGTACTTGCCATACGAGTCCGGGTCGGGCGAGTCGAAGTACACGCCGTTGATGTGCCAGGTTGTGTTGCCCACCACCAAGGTGAAGTCACCGGTGTCTCGGTAGACAGGTTGCTGGGCGTAGATGGTACCCACCGTGTACGGCTCTACCACGGTGTTGATTTCCTCCGTGAACTCGTGGGTCTTGGTCCACTCGTGTCCGTACGTTGATGAAACCTCGATAGCTACCAACTTGAATATCTTGGGGCTGGCCTTGATTGAGACGCTGACGCTGGTCTTCTCCGATTGGGAATCTTTGATGATGACTTTGTAGGACTGGTTGATCCCGGTGTTGTTGGCGAGCTGGTTCCCCACCACGTGCTTGTCTCCCAGCGTCGCCACCTCATCGAGGACGTTGAAGGTGCAGACCGCCCTGGATCCATCGAGGCACAGCGCATTGAGGATCTGGGCTTGCTGCTGCTTGTCGTCCGCGTCGTAGGTGATGACCGTACCGGGAGGGTCGTACAACTCGACGTCGAGCCCGTGCTTCAGCTTGGCTGGACCGCACTCCCCCGAACCCGCTTCGACGCTGCACGACGTCATCGGATTGCCCGATTGGTCCCATAGCCGCAGTTGGTAGATCGTTCTGTCCACCACTGGGGCATCAGTTATGAAGGCCGGATAGAAGTTCGGAACGTATGCGATCGGAGCTTTCAGCGTGATCGCGAACGATTCCCCAGGTAGCACCGTCTGGCCTTGGAATGGCGCCGCAACAACGAGCTCCCGCAGGTCCGCGGGAAGCTCCGATGTCGACCTCCATCCCCCGGTGTGATACCAGCCAAGGAAGTTCATGGGTCGGCCCGACAGGTTGTAGACGACGAACTTGTTCTTCACCGACTGCGCTTCGGCGGTGTGGATCACCGAGACAGTAGCGTCGTCGCTGTTGGCGACGTAGGTGTAACCGAAGGGGCTAACCGCCAGCCCGGTGGGATCGTCGCCGACAGCAATGGAAGCCCGCGGCGTTAGCGTTACCGGATCGAAGGCGGTGACAGTGTCATCGGCGTTGCTGATGTAGAGGGTGTTGTCGGATCCGATCGACAGGTCCTGGGGAGTCTTGGCCAAAGCGATGTTGGTGACGTCGTCGGTCGCCGGGTCGTAGCGCGTGAGGCTGTTGGCGCCGTTGTTGGCCACGTAGGCGACGCCGTTGTCACTCACGGCCAGCCCGATCGGGTTGGCTCCGGTGGCCACCGTGGTGGTGTGTGCGATCGGACCGCTGGTGTCGATCACCGTCAGGCTGGCGTCACCGTAGTTGAGCACGTAGACGTTCGTGCCATTGGTGGCGATATCGCGGGGCGAAACCCCCACCTCGAGCTCCTCGACCACCGTGAAGGTGTTGGTGTCGATGATCGAGACCGTGTCGGCACCGCTATTGGCTGTGTAGACGAAGGCACCGTCGGGGCTGGCCGCTACACCGTGAGGTGCGGCGCCGACGGTGATCTCGTACAGCACGCTGTTGTCTTTGGTGTCGATCACCAGGAGCTTGTCGTTCGTGGTGTCGGTCACATACAGCAGGGTGCGGTCCGGGCTGGCCGCCAATCCCGTGGGTTGACCGCCCACGTCGATGGTGGTGATCGCCAGGTTCGTGAGGGCGTCGAACACCGACAGGCTGCCGCTGCCCGCGTTGGCGACATAGATCGCCGGCTCGACCGGCTGACCGGTGTTGACCAATACCGCCACTGGATCCGCCCCCACGTCGATCGTGGCGATGACACGATCGGGAACGCCGGCCACCGGCACTCGCACGGCCACCGCGAGAGTGGCGGTGCCGGTACCGTCGCCGACGATCAACGGCAACTCGACAAACCTGTCCTCATCGGTCGCGTCCGGCTGCGAAGCCGCCAACCGCTGCTGCTCGGTGGGGGTGAACCAAAAGCGGCCTTCCACAAAATCGACAGCCACATCTTGGTACTCGACGGATCCGAGGTCAAATCCGTAGGTGAGCTCACCCGCCTCGATCACGTCAGAGAGGGTGATCACACCCGAGACTTCGCCGGTTTCCGCGTCGACAGCAGTGATCTCGTAGAGCTGTGGCGCACTCACCGTGACTACGCCCTCGGTGGCCCCGGCACCATGCGGGTCGAGTATCGAATCGAGCCAGTGCCAACGCCATTCGGCCTCACGGGCCTCCACAACGAACTGATCGTCCATTCCCCACGCATCCGGATCGGGGACGTAGACGAAATTACCAGCGGCATCGACGGTCAGCGTGCCGTGAGCCGGCCCCTCGACCACGGTGTAGACGAGTTCGTCATCATCGGGATCGGTTGCCCCCACGCTGCCGACGATTCCGTCCAGGGTCAGGCGCGTCGCCATCGGGTCGTAGGCGATGGTGGGCGACTGATTGAAGAACGTCCGGCGGACCCATGCGAATACTGCCCACAGCACCGGCTCCTGAGCCGGGGCCTGCGGTCCACCGCTGGCAGCTACCGGGCCTAGGCCTAGCCAGTTACTCACGGCCTTCACGAATGTCTGGCTCTCCCCTCCCACTGCGGGTTCGTCGACAGGCGCAGCCAACGCCGCCGCGGCCGCGGTCTTCGAACCGGTGGGGGCCGCGGCAGATGAAGCGAGCGCAGCCACCATAACACCGCGTTCATCTCCCGCACGACCCGCACCGGTCGTCGACTGCGAGATCCGTTCGGCCCGAGCCTTATCGACGATGCCACCCCGATCACTCAGCGCCTCGGCCTCGGTCTGCGTCGCAACAGAGTCGAGGTCTGCGCCGTCCTCGAGGTCTGGTCCCTCATGCTGGGCACCGCTGGGGGCCTCCTGGCTCGAGGTCTCTTCATCGGTCGGATCATTGTCGGCGACATCTGGCTCGACACCAGCAGCAGAACTCCCGCCGGTCGACCCGTCGCCGAGTACGGGCGGCTCGACCGTCACGTCAACCTGCCCGGGATCTTGAGTATCCGCCGTGTCACTCACCTGAGGCTCGGATTGCCCTGCCATGGCAGCTACACCGTCTGCTTCGTGCGCGGATTCGGCGTCGTCCGAGTCCAGCGAATCGCTGTCATCGTCCAAGTCCGCCGTATCGCTGTCATCGGCCTCCGACGTCAGCGATCCCTCGCGTTCCGCCCCGCTCGAATCAGCGCCGACACCGATCGAAGCATCATCGCTATCCGCCTCGTCCGGTGAATCATTCTCCCCCGTAGCGTCTTTCGAAGCCGCTCGGGATGAGTAGCTTCCCGACCCACCCGAACCGGTCCGGGGTTGAGAAGTCGACGATGGACCCGACGAAGCTGATCCCGAAGCCGAACTACCTGACGTATCCGCGGTATCAGCGACTGCTACAGCTGGACTCGCAATCAGGGCGATTCCCAAGCCCAGCGCGCCGAACAGCGCGGAGGCTCGGGCAGCCCTCGCCGTAGGTTCACCTCGCGACGACTCGAGACAGGGCGCTGCAGGCGGACCTTCAGCGTAACGAGCACCACTTCCGACCGCACCCTCCAGCGGGACGAGCGGGGATTGCGGACACTGCGCGGGTCCTGACTGGACATCACACGACTTTGGCAAGAACATCTCTCAATCCTTCTCGGGTGCCGATACGACGGACTGCTCCACAGAAAAATCACCGAAACCATGGAAACTCGGAACTAGCCTGAGCGCTATACAACTATCAATAAATGACTTATCGCACAAGCTTTGTCGGCGTGACTACGCACGCCAGAAACGTCATGTTCACTTTTCCCCTGAATATTGCGGCTCGGAATTTCTGATTCATTCGGCAAGCGGACTTCTCGCGCGTATTCACCGTCGCAAAGAGGCACGGCAGACGACTAGTTGCCCCCAGCGAGTGCGGTTGCTGTTGATCAACACCTGGCAACGCGACGATGAATACCCGGACATTCGATCTAGATTCTCTCCTGCACCTGATCATTGATTCAAATGTTTGGATCCAGGCAACACTGTTCGAAGACGTATCCTGCCGCAGCGGCGATTCGGAAGTTCAAGGCCAGCAACCCACCACTCTGCGATGCGGCCCTTGGAACCGAAGACGACAAACGACCACCTTCTCGC
The DNA here is from genome assembly GCF_056160785.1 of Mycobacterium sp. ABE4_509. Taxonomy (NCBI): domain Bacteria; kingdom Bacillati; phylum Actinomycetota; class Actinomycetes; order Mycobacteriales; family Mycobacteriaceae; genus Mycobacterium; species Mycobacterium sp. ABE4_509. The sequence continues at coordinate 31,379 of NZ_JBSWXU010000034.1, forward strand.
AGTTACTGGGTCCGAGGCACAACCCTGCGCTAGATCCTACGAGGTAGGTCGATGACGTATGAAGAAGGTATGAATACCTCGACCGGACAGGGAGTTACCCAAGCTAGTCAATCACCTCAACTGCGGCCCTGTTGATTACATTGGCCATTGGCGTTCACATGCCATCGTTGGCGTACTTCTCGACACTGCAGCTGATTCACGAAGAGTGCGCGATCGCTTTCCTTCGATCCCCAAGAATGGGTTCTCCATGGTTGAGGTCAGACTCCCAGCACCTGGCCCCCGGCGCGCAGCCGGGATTGAACGGGCCGCCGCGACCACGTTGTGATCGACGCCGCCGCTCCTTTGCACATGCCATAGACCGCACAAGAGCAGAGCTCAGCACGCGCACATCATGAGCCAAAGTCGAAGCCTGTGAGCGGTTTGGCCAGTTGAGGCCGTGGGGTGCGTGACAGACAGCGCTCTCTCAACTGGGTCGACGCGCGGTCAGCAAGAGGTCACCATCTCGAAACACGTTCTGCGACTGAGAGAACGAAACCGCTCGTCTGGAATGAGGGCCAGGACTAGTGGGGAATCTGGCTCAACAGGGTCTTCATCCCGCTGCGGGTACCCGATACTGGCCGGTACCGTGGGCCCAGCCGCGGCTCGCTACTCAAGATGAACGTGCTTGGCCGCTAGTTACTTTGCGCTCTCACCCTCGATGCGGTCCGGTCAAGAATCGAGCGCTCGCGTACCGAATGATCGGTCGGACAGTCCAGCGCGTGACTCAGGAACTGTTTGGCCGCCTGCGCCTGCGCAATGGCGCGGTCCAGTTCGGCAATCTGGCCGCGCACGACGTCACGCCACTGCTCACTGGGCGCGTCGAACGACGCGGCTGCCGTGTCCACCGACAGCCCGAGCCGCTGGACAACCTTGAGCAGCGCTAACCGCGCAGTTCGTCGATTCCGTAGATTCCCTTCCCGGGGCGCCGTGACGTCGGCCGGACGAGCCCGAGTTCGTCGTAGTAGCGCAACGTCGAGGCGGCCAAATCTGAACCACCCCGACGTATCCGGAGACTCTGATGTGCCCGGGGCGGTCCCACTGAGTTCAGCCCGGCTTCAACCAACAAGATCAAGCCATGGCCGACCCAGCTCGGCGCAACCGGCTTCGCCTGCCACGGCTGGACGGGCCAGCAGGCTGAATCATCTGCCGCACTGTGCCGTTCGCCGGGTTCACCGACGTCGCCGTCGCAGCGCGGCACGCCGACAAGCGTGCGGTGCGGGCGGTGACTGCCTCTCGGCCGTGACTGGCGAGGTGCGAAATCGAGGCGACTACAACACGGAGTCAGGCGGTACGTCCACGTAGTGCACGTTGTAGACACCCTGGCCGTCGTTGTTGGGGCTGTCGAGGTAGATGTCGGTGAGCTTGAGTGTCGTGTTGCCCATTTCGATCGTGAAATCGCCGGTGACCCGGTACACCGGCTGTTGCGCGGTTACCGCGGTCGCCTTGTGCGGTAGGATCTCGACGTTCAGCTTCTGGGTGAAGGTGTGGGTGTTGGTCCATTTGTGGCCGTACTTGGCACTGATCTCCACGTCGACGATCTTGGCGATGGAGAACGACGTTTTCGCGCTGACTTCCACACTGTCGGTGTTGCTCTGGGTGTCGGTGATGCTGATCTCGGTTCTGACCGTCTCATCGGTGTTGTTGGCGAACGCATTTCCGACGGGGTGATCGTCGGTATGGGTCGATATTTGTGATTTCGCGACGAACGGGCACGTCGCGCGACTGTTGTCGGCGCATAGGTGGTTCAGGTAGTTCGTTTGTTCGGCGCCTTCCCCGGCTGGCACGGTGACGACGGTGCCTGGCTTGTCCAGCAGCAGGAACGTTGTATTGGTGTTGCTGGTGCGGATGTAGTCCGGATCGCAGCGTGCACCGCCGGAGGAGAAGCAGCGTTCATCGGTGAAGCCGAACACCGGCGCCACATTCATCTGGGCTGCATACACTCCCCCGACCGGATTCGAGGACGTCGGGGTCCAGGTATTGTCCTTGAAGAAATAGAACGTCAGCTCGAAGGTGTGAACCCCACCGGGGGCGAGCACACTCGTCAACGGCGGCCCGGCGATGTCGTCGGCGTTCGTCGGAGCCCCGTAGGAATTGAGCGTGACAGAGTACTGCGTCAGGTTGACGACCTCGAACGTCCGCGTGACCGACCCGAGGCTGCTGTTTCCGCCGCCGACGGTTGCCCCGGTGCCGACGGCCGTAGCCGAGGCCGACGTGCCGGCCACCAGTGCGGCCGGGGACGCGGGCGGCGGCGCTAAGCTCGAGGCAGCCGGCAGTGTCACGACCGCGATGGCATCGTCGCCACCGGCGGCCAAGTACACGCTGGTGCCGTCGGGGCTGATCGCGATTCCGCTGGGCTGGGCTGTGGGCGAGATGGGCTCACCGATGACGGTGTTGGTGGCGGTGTCGATCAGCGACACGGTGCCGTAGGAGAAGTCTGCGACAACAGCCACGCTGCCGTCCGGGCTGATTGCGACCCCGACCGGAAAGTCGCCCAGGTTGTTCACGGTGGCCGACACGGTGTTGGTCGCTGTGTCGATGACCGATACTGATCCGTCGCCGCTGATCGCCGACGACCCACTGTTGGTGACATAGCACGAGTCCCGTCGGCGGTGATGGCGATGTCGGTCGGGGCGTTGCCGACGTCGATCGTGCTGAGAACCGCCTGGGATGCGGTGCTGATCACCGACACCGTGTCCTCACCTTCGTTGGTCACGTAGGCGCGGGTACCGTCGCGGCTGATTGCCACGCCGAAAGGCGAACTGCCCACCAGGATTTGGGCGATGGTTCTCCGTGTCACGGTGTCGATGACAGTCACAGAGCCGTCATTGGTGTTAGTAACGTACAACTGGCGGCCGTCCGGAGTGAGCGCTGCGTCGGTCGGCGAGTTGCCGACCCTGATAGGTGGGCCCAACACCCTGCGGTTGAACGTATCGACGACGGAAACGGTGCCGTCGGTGGAGTTGACGACGTAGGCGCGGGTTCCGTCGTTGTTGAGTGTGAGGCCGAACGGGGCGTCCCCGACGGCGATGGGGTCGCCGATCGCAGCGCCGGAGGACGAGTCGACGATCGACAGCGTGTCGTCATTGCTGTTGACGGTGTACACCCGGGTCCCGTCTGGACTCAACACCAAGCCGACGGGAAAGTCCCCCACCGACACCGGCGTATCGGTCTGCGCCGCGCCCGGGGCGATGACCAGACCGCTGACGGCGACGGCGACCGGTTCGCTCGCCGCGTCGGTTACCGAGACGGTGAAACCATCGGTCACCGCGCCACCCGACTCCGCTGCCTGCAGGCGGGCGGCCTGAGTGGGAACGTAAACATATCCACCGTCGGCGAATTCGACGGTGCCGTACGCCGGAGCGGTGACGATCTCGTAGAACAGCGGATGGTTCTCGGCATCATCGACAGCTAGGTCGCCGCTGACCGCACCGGTGGTCGCGTCGGGTTGACCCACGCTCGGCGCTGCGGTCACCGTCGGGGCGGTGTTCGGCAACACCGTAACCGGCACCTCGACGGTGACTGTGCCGTTGCCGTTGCCGAGGTGCAGGTGAAAGCCGCGGTCGGCGATGCGAGTCGTGAACGTGTCCATTCCGCCGGTCGCCGCGAGTTCTTCGCCTGGGAAGTAGGTGTAGCTGCCGTCCCGCGCGAGCGCCACTGAGCCGTGGGCGGGCTGATCGACGAGGGTGTATATGATCGGGTCACCGTCCGGATCGACGGCGCCGATGGTGCCGGTGACCACACCGCTTCCTGCCTGCACGAGCTGAACAGGCGTCGCGGTCGGCGTGCGGTTGGAGAGGGTCTGCTGCACCAGACGCCGTGCCGCGTAGAACAGTTGCAGGACACCGTGCAGCGGTCCCGCCCGGTGCGGTCGGACTGGTCGCGGTGAACGGCGCGAATACCAAGGCCGCGACACCGGAGATGAGCTCGGTGAGCACGGCAGCGGCCGGCCCCGCACTTTGGTCTGGGGAAATCTCCTCGGCACCAGCGTCAACCGCGGCGATCCCCACCCGGTTCCGCGTTGCATCAGCGGCCCGGACTTCCTTGGGTTGGGGCGTATCGCTCGTCTCCTCGACGGTGCCGACCGCATCCTCGGAATCGGATTCAACATCCGCGAGAGCGCTCGCCGATGCCGGGACTGTCGGGGCACGGGACTGACTGGCCGCACCCCCGTCGGCATCGCCGGTGTCGATCACAGTTGGTTCCGGCGGTTGCGGCTGCACCTCCGCTTCGGTCGTCACCTGCTCCGGCGCAGGAGCCGCCGCACTCTCGGTGGTGGATTGCTCTGGCTCACTTTCTGATTCACCTTCAGTGCCGGTGACCGGTGCAACGGAGTCACTGGCGCCCACACACACACACATCGTCGTCGGCATCTTCGATCTCGACCACATCGCCGTCGGCATCGTCGATCTCGACCACATCGCCCTCGGCGGCCGTATCGTCGGTCTCGGCATCGTTGACCGTCGCATCGTCGGGAGCACCTGTTTGCGCCGAGTCGTCAACCGACGAGCTCGGTGAATCAGAGCGGGCAGAGCCAGAATCCGTCGATGAGGGCGACGATCCAGCGGATCTCGAATTGTCATCGTCAGCCGCTGCGACACCGTGGCCGAAGGACAACGCGATACCGAGCCCGGCCGCACACACCGCGGCAGCGGTACGCGATCCTGAGTCCAGCGCCAGCGCGAGGAAACTCCACAACTGCGGCACCACCTGCGGTTGCGTCCAGCAGAGTGGTGTACGAGTCGGACCTGATCAGCGGTACCGGCGTGTCGTAGCCGTCTGGTCTGGACGGTCGCGGCCATCCGCGCATGGTCGGCTTGCCGCCGGCGCATTCGAAGCAGGCACGCACGCCCACCGAAAGAGCATCAGCCCCCTGCCCAGCGACCCACAAGCTCATAGCCCGCGCCAATAGCTCGCACATCGTGTGCATAGCTTCGGCACGAATACTCATCCCGGTAGATAGCGGTCGACCGGTCATGGCACACGCTGAGCAGGGCATGAAGCCGCCACTCGACGCACCAAGGAATGGTCGACCGAACTCACACTCGCAACAGGAGAACTCGGACCATGAAGAAGATCAACTGGCGCAAGGTAGTTGCATCTGCGGCGTTGACCGGCGCCCTGGGCGCCGGGGCAATCGGGGTCGGTGCCGGCATCGCCGATGCGGCACCGGCCCCGCCCCCACCGCCACCGGTGGTCACGGCACCGCCGCCCGGCGCACCCCCCGCTCCGCCGCCGCCGGCGTACGCGCCCAACGCCCCGGTCGTCTGGAACCAAGGCCAGAATCATTGGGGCATCTGGATCAACGGTGCGTTCATTCCGCTGTAGTGATGGACCCCTGTCGGCCGGCGCCCAACCGTGGCGCCGGCCGGCGTGATCCACCGTTGCGCGAGCGAGCGAGTCGGCGGACAACGCGACACCAGACTGGCCGACATCGCCGGCCGCGCAGGTCCGTTCGACCGGCTCGAGTCGCCTCCCGGTGTGGACGGGACGACCGGCCGTCCGCCGTCCCAGTCTTTCGGCATCAACGAGGCGCACCAGTGCTGGGGAAGCGACGAGTGGCGCCAGCTGATGCGTGACGTCATCGTGCCGTGAGCAGTCGCCGACGCCCGTCCGAGCGATGATGTTCTCGAAGTCGGCCCCAGGTACGGTGCCACAGCCGACGTTCTCGGGAACACTCTCCAACACCTGACCGCAGTGGAGATCGATGATGGGCTGGCAGCGTTGCTGACTACGCGCTGTGCCGACAATGCCGCCATCGACATTGTTCTCGACGACGCCACCGGGCTGGCCTGTCCCGACGGCCGCTTCAGCGGCGCAGATACACACACTCGCGCCGGAAACAGGCTAGGAGGTGCCCGACACCAGCCAGCGGCCGGAGAGCACCCGCCAGCCCACGAACACCAGTCGCAGCACCATGAATGTGGTCAGCCCCGACCAGATGCCCAACAGGCCCCAGCCGAAGGCCAGCGACAGCCAGATCAGCGGCAGGAACCCGGCCAGTGCGCTGACCAGGGTCGCGGTCCGCATGAACCGCGCATCCCCCGCCCCGAGCAGGACACCGTCGACCGCGAAGACCACACCGGCGATCGGTAGCTGGGCCACCAGGAACCACCACGGCACGCTGATCTCGCCGAGCACCACCTCGTCATGGGTGAACAGCCTCGGCAGCACCGGTGCGCCGAGCGCGAACACCGCGGCGAGCACCGCGGCGGCCACCGCGGAGAAGATCGTCACCCGCCAGGCCACCGACTTCGCGTGCGCCAGCTGGCCCGCTCCCAGTGCCGCGCCCACCAGCGACTGCGCCGCGATCGCCAACGAGTCCAGCACCAGCGCGAGGAAACTCCACAACTGCAGCACCACCTGATGAGCCGCCACCGCAGCCGCCCCGAAGCGGGCCGCGACCGCACCGGCCGAGACGAAGCACGCCTGAAAGGCCATGGTGCGCAGCACCAGATCGCGCGCCATCACCAGCTGGGCGCGCAACACCGCGGGCTGCAGACGCAGCGAGACCCGCTCGACGGTCAACGCCCGGATGAACAGCGCCGCGGCCAACCACTGGCCGACCACATTGGCCACCGCCGATCCCGACAGCCCCATCTCCGGGGCGCCGAGCCAGCCGAAGACGAGCAGCGGACACAGCAGCGCCGACAACGCGAATCCGACCACCACGTAGCGCAACGGCCGCACGGTGTCCTGGACCCCGCGCATCCACCCGTTGCCCGCCGCAGCCACCAGGATCGCCGGTACCGCCAGGCTGGCGATGCGCACCCACGGCAACGCGGCCGCGGTGATCTCCGGATCGCCGGCCAGCACCGACACCAGCGGCACCGCGGTGAGCTGCAGCGTGGTCACGATCGCGACACCGATGCCCAGCGCCAGCCAGGTCGCCTGCACGCCCTCACCGAGCGCCGCGACCCGGTCACCGATTCCGTGGAACCGGGCTGCGCGGGCCGTGGTGCCGTAGGCCAGAAACGTCAGCTGTGAGCTAAGCACCCCCATGATCAGCGCGCCGATGGCCAGCCCGGCCAGGCTGAGCGCGCCGAGCCGGCCGACGATGGCGAGGTCGAAGAGCAGGTAGAGGGGTTCGGCGGCGAGCACGCCCAGGGCCGGGAACGCCAGAGCGGCGATGCGCCGGCTGGTCGCCGGCTCGACTGCGTCGGTCACCGTCAGCCGAGAGCGGCACGCAGCGCCGCGACCACCTGTGCGGCGTCTCCGGATGCGGTGTAACCGGCCGCCAGCCGGTGCCCGCCGCCGCCGAACCCGGTGGCGACCGAGGTGAGATCGACCGACTTCGACCGCATCGACACCGTCCACGTCCGCGGCCTGATCTCTTTGAAAACCGCCGCCACCTCGGCCTGCTGGGTGGTTCGGACGATGTCGACGATGCTCTCGACCTCCTCCGAGCGGGCGTTGGTCCACTCGTCGTGGTCGACCATCGCGCACACCAGACCCCGTCCCGCGACCGCGTCTGGGATCAGCCGCGCCGACCCCAACACCCGCGACAGCATCGGCAGCCATGCGAACGGATGGGTGTCCAGCAGCGTGCGGCTCACCGCGGCGTTGTCCACCCCGAGTTCCACCAACCGCGCGGCCAGCCGGTGCGCGCGCGGGCTGGCCCACCGGAACGATCCGGTGTCGGTGGTCAGGCCGGCGTACAGACAATGCGCCACCCCGGGGTCGATCGGGATGTCGGCGGCGTCGAGCAGCTCGGCGACCAGCATCGTGGTCGAATCCGCGGACGGGTCGACCAGGTTCGCCGAACCGAACAGGCCGTTGGATGCGTGGTGGTCGATGACCAGCACATTCCTGCCGGGCTCGGCGAGGTCGCGCAGTTCGCCGAGCCGATCCACACTCGGGACGTCGACGGTGATCACCAGATCGGCGTCGCGGCGCATCTGCTGCGGCGCCACCAGCAACTCGCAACCCGGCAGCGATCGCAACGACTCGGGCAGCATCGCGGGTGCGGCGAAGCCGACCTCGACGATCTTGTCCGCGCGGTCGAGCACCAGCCCGAGAGCCAGCCCGGCGCCGATGGTGTCGGCATCCGGGAAGACGTGGCAGACGACGCTGATGACCGACGCCGACGACAGCAGCTCCGCAGCGCCACGGGCATCCACCCGCGCGCCCGGCACCGCGGTGTCAGTCGCGTCTGTCATCGAGTGTGTCGAAGTCACCCATGTCCTCAGCGTCCGGCCCGTCCGTGCTCTCCGCCCCGCTTACACGGTACGGGTCGGACTCGCCGGCGTGCTTGGCTCCCTGGCGGACTCTGGCCAAATCCTCATCGGCCGCCCGCGCGCGGGCCAGCAGCTCCTCCATGCGGTGTGCCGCGTCGGGCACCGTGTCGCGCACGAAGGCCAGCGTCGGGGTGAACCGGACCCCGGTGGCAGCGCCGACCTTGGTCCGCAGCACCCCCTTGGCCTTCTCCAACGCCGCGGCCGCTGCCGGGTAGTCCGGCTCCTCTTCGAGGGACCGGCCCATCACCGTGTAGTACAGCGTGGCGTCGTGCAGATCGTTGGTGACCTTGGCATCCGTGATCGTCACCCCGGCGAGTCGAGGATCTTTGATCTCGTACTCGATCGCCGAGGCGACGACGGTGGAGATGCGCTTGGCCAGCCGCTTCGCCCGTGCGGGATCAGCCATAAGCGGAAGCTCCTAGGTCCTTTCCTTCTCGACCAGCTCGTAGGTCTCGATGACGTCGCCCTCCTTGATGTCGGAGTACGTCAGCGTCAGACCACACTCGTAGCCGTCGCGAACCTCGGTGACGTCGTCCTTCTCCCGTCGCAGCGACGAGACGGTGAGGTTCTCGGACACCACGACGTTGTCGCGCAGCAGGCGCGCCTTGGCGTTGCGCCGCATGATGCCCGAGGTGACGAGGCAGCCGGCGATGTTGCCGACCTTGGACGACCGGAAGATCGCCCGGATCTCGGCGCGGCCGAGCTCGCGCTCCTCGTAGACCGGCTTGAGCATGCCCTTGAGCGCACTCTCGATCTCGTCGATGGCCTGGTAGATCACCGAGTAGTAGCGGATCTCCACACCTTCGCGGTTGGCCAGCTCGGTGGCCTTGCCCTCGGCCCGAACGTTGAAGCCGATGATGATCGCATCCGAGGCCGACGCCAGGTTGACGTTGGTCTCGGTGACGCCACCGACACCGCGGTCGATGACCCGCAGCTCGACCTCGTCGTCGACCCTGATGCCCAGCAGGGCCTCTTCGAGCGCCTCGACCGTGCCGGAGTTGTCGCCCTTGAGAATCAGGTTGAGCTGGCTGGTCTCCTTGAGCACCGAATCCAGGTCTTCCAGGCTGATCCGCTTGCGGGCCCGGGCGGCCAGCGCGTTGCGCTTGCGGGCGTTGCGCCGGTCGGCGATCTGCCGGGCGATCCGGTCCTCGTCGACCACCAGCAGGTTGTCACCGGCACCGGGTACCGACGTGAAGCCGATGACCTGCACCGGACGCGACGGCATCGCCTCGTCCACGTCCTCGCCGTGTTCGTCGACCATGCGCCGCACGCGGCCGTAGGCGTCGCCGGCCACGATGGAGTCGCCGACCCGCAGGGTGCCGCGCTGCACCAGCACGGTGGCCACCGGGCCGCGACCGCGGTCCAGGTGCGCCTCGATCGCCACGCCCTGAGCCTCCATGTCGGGGTTGGCCCGCAGGTCCAGCGACGCGTCGGCGGTGAGCAACACCGACTCGAGCAGCTGCTCGATGTTGACGTTGTTCTTCGCCGAGATGTCGACGAACATCGTGTCGCCGCCGTACTCCTCCGGGATCAGACCGTATTCGGTCAGCTGACCACGGATCTTGGACGGGTCGGCGCCTTCCTTGTCGATCTTGTTGACCGCGACCACGATGGGCACCTCGGCGGCCTGGGCGTGGTTGACCGCCTCGATCGTCTGCGGCATCACGCCGTCGTCGGCCGCGACCACCAGGATGGCGATGTCGGTGGCCTTCGCACCGCGGGCACGCATGGCGGTGAACGCCTCGTGACCGGGGGTGTCGATGAAGGTGATCGGCCGCATCTCGCCGTCGTGCTCCACCGAGACCTGATAGGCACCGATGTGCTGGGTGATGCCGCCGGCCTCGCCCTCGCGGACGCTGGCGTTTCGGATGGTGTCGAGCAGTCGGGTCTTGCCGTGGTCGACGTGACCCATCACGGTCACCACCGGCGGCCGCTGCTCGAGGTCCTCCTCGCCGCCTTCGTCCTCGCCGTAGGTGAGGTCGAAGGACTCCAGCAGCTCGCGATCCTCGTCCTCCGGGGAGACGACCTGGACCTTGTAGTTCATCTCGCTGCCGAGCAGTTCGAGGGTGTCGTCGCCGACGGACTGCGTGGCGGTCACCATCTCGCCGAGGTTGAACAGCGCCTGCACCAGCGAGGCCGGGTTGGCGTCGATCTTCTCGGCGAAATCGGACAGCGATGCGCCGCGGGCCAGCCGGATGGTCTCACCGTTGCCCTTGGGCAGCCGGACGCCGCCGACGACCGGGGCCTGCATGTTCTCGTATTCGGCGCGTTTCGCCCGCTTCGACTTGCGACCACGCTTGGGGGCGCCACCGGGGCGGCCGAACGCGCCCGCGGCACCGCCGCGCTGACCGGGGC
>NZ_JBSWXU010000035.1:0-41587 GCF_056160785.1 Mycobacterium sp. ABE4_509
GGGGGGGGGGGGGGGGGGGGGGGGGGGGGGGGGGGGGGGGGGGGGGGGGGGGGGGGGGGGGGGGGGGGGGGGGGGGGGGGGGGGGGGGGGGGAGAGGGGGGGGGGGGGGGGGGGGGGGGGGGAGGGGGTGGCTCAGCACTGGGCGACGTGGCAGGAGGTCGCCGCCGAGCACGGCCACGTCGCCGACCGGTCGAAGTGGCGGCTCGTCGGCCCGATGCACCTGGCCGACACCCGCGAACAGGCCGAACGCGACGTCGAGTACGGCATCGCCGAGTTCTCCCGCTATTTCAGCCACATCCTGCCCGCCGGACCGGTACAGGGCGACACCCCCGCCGAGATCATCGCCAACAACCGGGCTTCCGGCTTCGCGGTGATCGGCACACCCGACGACGCGGTGGCCAAGATCGAGGAGCTCATCGACGCCAGCGACGGCGGTTTCGGCGCCTTCCTGCTGTTCGACCACGACTGGGCGCCACCGGCGGCCAAACTGCACAGCTACGAACTGTTCGCCCAGTACGTGATTCCCCGGTTCACCGGCCAGCTCGCCGGCCCGGAAGCGTCCTGCGACTGGGTCACCGCCAGCGGCACGGAGTTCGTCGACCGCGCGGCGCACGCGATCGGCAAGGCGATCGAAGACCACGCCACCGAGCAGGAATCGAAGAAAGCCCCGCGGTGACCGGACCCGGCCCATCGCGACCGACACCGACATCGCGCTACACCCGCAGTGGTGACGCGCGCCTGCACTATCTGGACTCCGGCGGCGACGACCGCGGCGCCCCGATCGTCTTCGTCCCCGGGATGACCGACGTCGCCGGCGACTACACCGCGGTGCTGGAGTCCTTCGGCCGCCGGACCGTGGTGGCCGAACTGCGCGGGCACGGTCTCAGCAGCGCGCCCGCCGCCGGGTACGACTTCGACGCCCTGTGCGGCGACGTCGGCGCCGTGGTGGACGCGGCGACCGGCGGACCGGTGCACATCGTGTCGTTCTCCCGGGGTACCAGCTATGCGTTGGGGTGGGCGCTGCGGCACCCCGAACGGGTGCGCTCGATAGCGACCGGCGACTACCCGCCGGAGGAGAAGACGTTGACCGACGCCCAGGCCCGCGCCCTGCTCGACGGACGCTGGCGCGGGTCCCCCGTTCGCGACCGGCTCGACCCCCGCGCCGCGATGCTGACATTCCATGCGGCACAGGACCGTTCGATGTGGGAGTCACTGGCACGGTTGGGGCGACCGCTGCTGGCGATCCGGAGCGGCGGCAGCGCGATCGTCGGCGACGAGCTCTGGGCGCGGTACCGCGCCCTGATGCCCGCGGCCGAGTTGGTCGAGTTCGCCGACTCACCGCACGACATCTTCCGGCCGGACCGCAACCGCTACCCCAGCCTGGTCCGCGCGCACGCCGACCGCGCCGACACCGACGGATGAGCCCGCGGGCCGCCCCCGCCGCCTAGACTCCGCGCTCGACCGGCATCCGTCCACTGTCGACGGCGGCCACCAGTGCCGCGTGGTCGGCCTCGGTCTGGTCGGCGTAGCGGCGGGCGAAGACGCTCAACGCGTCGGCCACCCGGTCGGAACGCCCCAGATAGCCGGCGATCATCGAGGCGCCACTGGTCCGGGCATGCCCTTTGGCCAGCAGCTGACCCACCACGCCGGTGTAGTCGATGAGCGCCTTGGAATCGATCGCGTCCAAAGGGATGGTGCCCTTCATGTTGCGGAACTGCCGGACGTAGAACTGCACCCCGTCCATGGTCGTCCACCCCAACAGCGGGTCACTGACCGTCTGCAGCGCCTGCTGGTATTCGACGACCCGCTGCCCCTGGTGGGCATGCCAGGCCGACTCGCCGTGCACGTAACGCGCCAGCACCGAGCGGCGGGCCTGCTTGAGCTGGAGGAACACCACGTCGTCGGGTGAGGACCCCTCCAGCAGCGCCACATACGCGCGCAACCCCACGCTGCCCACCCCGACCACCTTCTGCGCCACATCGAGCAACGTGTAGCCGCCCAGCACGCGCCGCCAGTGCGTGGACAGCGTTGTCAGGTAGTCGTCGAGTGCCTCGGCCAACGCGTCGGCTTCCAGCGCCGGCAGCCTGGTGATCAGCGGGGGCTCCTCGACGATCCTGCGCTCGCCGTCGACCTCCTGGGTGAAGCGGGGCAGCGCGCGGTCGCTGGTGCGGTTGCGCGCCCGCTTGGCCGATCGCTGGACCTCGTCGGCCAGGGGCCCGGCGGCCTCGCCGGCCAACCGGTCGACGTCGAGGCGGGTGAACGACCGCGAGAACAGCGGTTCGTCGGCCAGCCGGCGCAGCTCCAGCCGGTAGGCCGACACACACGAATGCACCGCTGCGGCGCAGTCATCCTCGGCGGCGCCGTTGTGGCGCCCGGCCACCCAGATGCTGGCCACCAGCCGGCGCAGATCCCACTCCCAGGCGCCCGGGTGCGCCTCGTCGAAATCGTTCAGATCGATCACCAGATCGCGCTCCGGCGAGGCGTAGAAGCCGAAGTTGCCGAGATGGGAATCCCCGCAGACCACCGGTGTGATGCCGGTCGACGGGAGTTTGGCCACGTCGTCGGCCATCACCACCGCAGTGCCCCGCAGAAAGCCGTACGGGGAGGCCACCATGCGGCCCACCCGGACCGGGATCAGCGAGGCCAGCCTGCCGCGATGGTTTTCTTCGATGAGCCGGATCGGATCCGGCCGGTCCGGCGGCGCCGTCCAGTCGGCGAGCGTCCGCCGCGGCATCCGCTTGCGCAGGCTCTTGCCCAGGGCATACCGCTCGGCGCGGGTCACCGGCCTGCGCAGCAGCGACCGGTAGTCGCCGCCGTCGGCCTCGGCGAGCACGGTGTGCCGGGCCGGGTCGGGTTCCACTGGATTGCCGCTCATCGGATGGGACTACCCGGTTCCGGTGACGATCCGGGGTCGTAGCCGTTCCGGGGTGATGGCGGTATCCGCGGCGAGGTCACCGGTCAGCGCGGCGGCGTAGTCGGCCAGTCCGGTGGCGTCGATGCCGTACGGCGCTGCGGCTTCGCACGCCAGAGCGGCCGACGCCCGGCCAAGCACGGTGATCGCCCCGGTGGTGTTGCCACGCTGGACATGGGTGATGCCGACGGCGAGTTGGGCCAGCGCCTGCCACAGCGGCCTTTCGATGTCCGGGCCGGCCTTCCACGCGGACTCGAGGACCTCGTGGGCATGGAAGGCCAAACCCTGGTCGAGGAGCTCCTGCGCATAGCTCAGGGCTTCGGCGGGCGGTAGTTCGAGGTCTTCGGGGATGCGCGGGACACCGACACTGCCGTGCGGAAGTGGCCGGCCGAGGGCATCGCGGGGCCGGTCGTTTCGGGGCCGGCCGGATTCGTCCCGATCACGTGCAGCCACCTGCCCATCCTGGCATCGGCGCCGACCGCGCCGCACCCGGTTGCGATCGGCCGACGGCCGCGGCGGCGCTTGACCGGGAATCGATACTCCTCAGTGTGGGAAGACGCACCGGCCGTGCGGCCCTGACAGCAGCGTTCGCGTTCACCGTGATGGCGGATCCGGTGTCGTCGGTCGCCTACGCGATCGAGGCGGCACTTCGGGGCCTGCACGGCAATCTGGGCAGCCTGCTTCCGGCGATGGCGGCGGTCATCGCGATCATCGGGGTGATCTCCGCGACCTACCACTATCTGATCGGCAGGTTCCCGGGCGGAGGCGGCGGCCCCGAAGGCGTCGCCCACGCCTTCGGTGAAGGGTGGGCCTTCATCCCGTTGGGCGCGCTGCTGATCGACTTCACGCTCACCGTGGCGGTCAGCTGCGCCGCCGGGGCATCTGCGCTGATCGCATACCTACCCGAACTGGAGTCGTTGCGTACGCCGATCGGACTCGGTCTCGTCGTCCTGGTCGCCGGCACTGTCCTGCTCGGCCAGGTCGGGCGGGTCGTGTTCGCCACCGCGACCGTCGCGTTCATTCTGTTGTCGGCCTGCGTGATCGCCTTGGGCGCCGTCGGTTCTCCCCTTCCCGCGCCCACCACGAATCACGTGCCGGTGGGCGAGACACCGCTGCTGGCCGGTGCGGGGCTGGGGCCGGCGCTGCTCGCCATTCCGCTCGGGATGGCGCTGGCGACAGGCGTCGAAGCCCCGTCGAACGCGATCGCCCAACTGCCCCAACTCGACGACCGGGGCCGGCGGAGGCTGGGGCGTCTGACGCTGTGGTCGATGGTCGGGATCGTCGGAACGTTGACGATCGCCTTCACGGTGCTGACGGTGCACCTGGGCACCGGCCTGCCGCCGGCGGACTCCACCCTGATCGCCGAGGTCGCCCGGCAGGCGACAGGAGGCGGACCGCTGTTCGTCGCATTCCAGGCCAGCAGCGCCCTGCTGCTCCTGTCGGCCGCGGCCTCCTCCTACTTGGCCGGATCGGGGGTCCTCAAAGCACTGGCGACCATCGGCAAGGACGGCCAGGGGCTGGTACCAGGTCGCTTCGGGCGGATCAACCGATTTCTGATACCGGAATGGGGCGTCGGACTGGTGCTGTTCGCCGCGGCGATCCTGGTCGCGGCCAGCGGACGAGAGCAGCGTCTGGTCGGGTTCTATGCGGTGGCGGTCTTCGCGAGTTTCCTGGCCGCCACGATCGCCTGCGCGCGGCTGTCCTACCGCGACGGCCGGCGGCTGACCATGGTGCTCAACATGCTCGGGGCGGTGCTGGTCGCGGTGATCCTCGTCATCAACGCGACCCGCCTGGACGGCATGATCGCCCTGCTCGCCTCCGCCGCGGCGGCAGCGTATCTGTGGCGGATCTGGGTCCGGCGCGGCCGTCCGCGCGGCGTCGCCACGGCAGGCACGGGGTAACGACCGGCACCGCGCTTGCGCTGGTCAGCCCCTACAAGGCCGCCGCAAGGAGGTATCCCTCACCCTCGTTCCCTGGACGCCGAGGCATCGCGCTGGTCGGCGCAGCGGTGCCGCTGACGGTGAGGTGCGCAGCGTTCCGGGCAGCGGATGAGCGCAGATGGCCTTGCCGCTGATCGTATCCATGGGAGAATGCGACAACAGAACAGGCGTTTCGTCGATGCGGGAAGGGGCCTTGATGTCTGAAGGTCTGCGTTTCGCAGCTGGTGTTTGTCTGATCTCCACCACGCTGATCATCGGCAGCGCCGGCGGCGGGATCGCCATGGCCGATACCGGTTCTTCCGGGTCGGCCGATCGGGACCGCAGTGCCAGCACGACGGGAGCAGGCTCCGACACCGGAAACCGGCCGGTCGGCAGCGGTGCGGGCACATCGCGAAACGCGGGTGACGACGTCGTCGCCGACGGTCGTCGTTCCCTCGGTCAACCGAACCAGAGCCGATCCGCGCTGACCGAGTCCTCGGCAACGATCGAGTCCGCCACCCGAACGCTGCGACAAGCAGTCACCGAGATCACCGGTATCGGTGGTGATGACGCGGACACCAGCGCGTCCGATGAGACGGATCTCCTCGCTGAGATCGAGACCGAACCCATCGCTGCCGACGAGACCGAAACCGTCGCCACGACCGAGACCGAACCGGCCACGCCGACCGAGACCGAGCCCGTCGCCACGACCGAGACCGAACCGGTGGCCGAGACCGAACCGGTGGCCGAGACCGAGCCCGCCGCTGCTACCGAGAGTGTGCGGGGATCGGCTACGGTTCGGCCGGAACCGGACAGCGCGGCCGGACCCGCCCCCATTCCGGTGCCGACGGCTGGCGCAGTGGACCCCGTTCCCATTCCGGTCGCGATGGTCAGTGCGGCCGAACCCGTATTCACTGCGACGCTGTCGCTGGCGCAGCTGCTGCTGTCGGTTCCCAGTACGGTTCTGACGCTTCCCGGCTCCGCGACACCGATCACCGACGTGATCACGCTGATCGAGGAGATGCTCACCTCGGTCGGCGGAGTGGCCGTCTCGCTTGTGGAGTTGCCGAACAACCTGTCCTCGTTGCTCGGCGTCCAGGTGACGAACTCAACCCCGATGAACCCGGCGATGGACCCGGCGCTGACTCGCGAAACGATCCCCGTGCCCGCGCCCGCGGTATCGCCATCGGTGCTCGCGCACGAGTCCCAGATCCTGGGCCTGCCGATGCCGGATCAAGACGTCAGCCCGGTCGCGCTCGACTCATTCGCGACCGCGCCCACGGCTCGCGGCAGCGCACTGATTTCCGAGGCGACACCGGCGGCGCAGGAGGCGACGGCCGCGTCCGGTGCGCTGCCCTTCAGCAAGGGCATCCTGGGGGCGCTTCTGGTGCCCCTTTCGCTGATGGCGCTGGCCGCTGTGGTGGTGCCCGCGGTCTGCGGGCTGCTGGTCATCCATGGAGCCGGGATACGAATCGGATACCGGCAGGCCAAGGCGGGACTTGCGCTGCGCGCAGCGGGAATCGCACGCTTCGCCGGCCCTGGGCCGCTGGGTGTCGTCCGTTCGGGAACACTGGTCGCGCCCCATCGTCCGCGTGCAACCAGAATCGTCCGCCCGGAGTTGTCGCCGGCAGGACGCGCTCTGGACGAGTTCGTCGCCTAACCACCACACCGAGGTTCGTCAGGCCAGGACAGCCGAAAAGGCCCAGGTCTGGACTATCGTCCTGACCTGGGCCTTCCGTTGGTGGAGCTGCCGGGAATCGAACCCGGGTCCTACGGCATTCCCTCAAGGCTTCTCCGTGCGCAGTCCGCTATGCCTCTACTCGGATCTCCTGATCACGCGGACAAGTCAGGATGACGATCCCAGTCGCTGTTTGGTGTCCCGGTGAGTCCCGCGACCGGACTCATCGGTTGATCCCTCTAGATGACGCCAGGATCCGGGTCGAGGGATTACCCGGTCTGACGGACCAGCTGTCGCTTAGGCAGCGAGAGCGTAGTCGCGCTGATTGGAATCGGCGCTTAATTGGTTGCAACGACGCTTAACGGTGGTCTCTTGCCTGCACCGGCACGCTTCCCTTGATTCGATGCGCGAAGTCGAAACCGTTCAGCCCCTCGCACACCCGCCGACCTTCGGCAGGACACTCAATACTACCGGCCATTTCAACATCGCCAACCGAATAAGTGTTCCCAGCGCGGCGCCGGCGGCCGGTCAGATCACGTACGCGAGCTTCTCGACGATTCGCCGGCCCACCGTCTCGTCACCGCCGTAGCCGATCTCAGCGGCATGCTGCGCGGCGGGCGTGCGTCCCCCGGCCAGCCGGGTGAACAGCAGGCCGTCGACGCTGATCGTCGCGGTCGGGGCTGCACCGCCGAAATCCTCGACGACCTGGCCACGACCTTCGACGGCGACGTTGATGGTGCGTGCCAACGGTCCGGTCAGCTCGATCGTCACCCGCGACCCGTCCGGGGCCCCGGCCCGCTTGCCGACGACGAACCCCATGCTCGCCGACATCTCGTCGAGCGCCAGCTGCGCGCTGGGCGTGGCCAGATCGGCTGCGGCGGTCGGGGCGTGCACCGCCTCCCGGATGTCCTGCTCATGCATCCAGCAGTCGAAGATCCGCACCCGCATGAACCGCCCGTAGCTGTCCGGCCCGGCAGGGGTGAACGTCACCTCGTTCCAGTCCGCCTCGCTCATGTCGGTCAGCACCGCCCGGCGCTGCGCCATCATCGCCGCGAACTCGTCGCGCATCTGGGTGGGGCTGTGCGCCCGCATCGCGCGGACCCACTGCTCGTTCATGGCCCCGATCTCGTTGCGGACGTGGTCGAGGGTGGCCAGA
Organism: Mycobacterium sp. ABE4_509; assembly: GCF_056160785.1. NCBI lineage: Bacteria > Bacillati > Actinomycetota > Actinomycetes > Mycobacteriales > Mycobacteriaceae > Mycobacterium > Mycobacterium sp. ABE4_509. The sequence continues at coordinate 7,665 of NZ_JBSWXU010000035.1, forward strand.
TCGACGTCGACGTCCGGGGCCGGCAGACCCTGCAGGAACGACTCGGTGCCGATCATGTGCGAGACCACGTCCTGCACGGTCCAGCCGGGCAGTGCGGTGGCCGCCTGCCACTGGCTGTCGGGCAGGTCGCCGAGCAGCGCCTCCAGGTCGTCCCAGACGGCGAAGAGGCCTGCGAGGATCTCCGATTTGGGCAGGAGGGTGACGGGGCGCGATGGGCTGCTCACGGACCCCGAACTTAGTCCTGCTCCCCCGCGGCCGTCGGCGAATTGGCTCCGATGGCGTCGGCGCTGCGCCGCCATCGCCGGACGACCTCGGCGATCGGCCCCGGCCACCCGAACAGATTGCCCTGGGCCAACTCACAGCCTGCGGCGAAAACGACCGAGGCCTGCTCGGGCGACTCGATTCCCTCGGCGACGACCGCGATGCCGAGGTCCCGGCACAACCCGACGGCCGACCGGTACAGCGCCAGATCACGCTCGGGGTCGGCGAGCACGGCGAGGCCCCGGTCCAGCTTGACGGTGTCCACCGGCAGGCTGTGCAGATTGGTCAGCGAGTTGTATCCCGCACCGAAGTCGTCCAGGGCAACCCGCACGCCGTCGGCCTGCAACCGCCTGATCTGGGAGGCCGCATCGGGGAGGTCCACGATCGGCACCGTCTCGGTGATCTCGACCACCAGCTGCTCGGGAGCCACGCCGTGGCGTTCCAGCGTGCGCCACAGCTGCTGTTCGAACTCGTCGTTACCCAGCCGCGCCGCACCGATGTTGACGTGGATGGCGGCATCCAGACCCGCGTCCCGAACCTCCCTGCAGGCGATATCGAGCACCAGCGCATCCAGGGTGGCCCCCAGACCGGCGGCCTCGGCCACCGCAACGAACGTCTCCGGCGGAACCTGGACACCGTTGGGCGCAATCCAGCGGGCCAGCGCCTCGATGGCGACGGGCACTCGGTCGGGCAGCCGCACCACCGTCTGATAGACCAGGCTGAAGCCGTCGGGGACACCGCCGTCGGCCTGGCGCAGCAGGCTCGGGAAGTCCGCGTGCACGCCGGCGGCGGGCTGGTAGAGGATCGCGGTGTTCTTGCCGAGCCGCTTGCCGGCGTACATCGAGATGTCGGCCTGGCGCAACAGATCATCGGAGGTGAGCGATCCGGCGTCGTCCCCCGGCCGGACCATCCCCATGCTGGCCCGCACCCGCAGCGACGAGCCGTGCACGGCAAACGGCTCACGCAAGGCAACCCGCAACCGCTCGGCGACCACATCCGGCGCCTCGGCCACGCCGCGGACCAGGATGGCGAATTCGTCACCGCCGATTCGCGCCAGTGTGTCACCGTCGGCCACGCAGCGCGCCAACCGCTCACCGACCGTACACAGCAGGGCGTCTCCGGCGGCGTGCCCGAACCGGTCGTTGACCTCCTTGAAGTCGTCGATGTCGACGAAGATCAGCACGAACCGCCCGGTCCTCCTCGCCTCCTCGAGCCGATGCGAGAAATACAGCCTGTTCGGCAGCCCGGTCAGCGAGTCGTGCAGCACCTGATGGCCCAGCGACTGCTGCGCCTCGACCAGCCGGCGGGTCAGAATCCGCTGCGCCCCCAGCGCGACCACCTGCCGGGCCGCCACGATCACCACCATCAACAGGATCACCGCGACCTCCACCACCCGCAGCAGATGCCCGGCCAGCAGGTGGTAGGCCAGCTGCACGGTGGCCCCGAGGAACCCGGTGTAGGGCAGGATCAGCTGCGCCCAGTCCATCGGGCGCAGCCGGGTGCCGACGGGCGCCTCGGGTATCTCGCGCATCGCGTAGCCGACCAGCAGCGGTCCCAGCATCAGTCCGATCCCGGCCCAGCTCTCGGCGGCGGCGACCCCGACCACGTCGAAGTAGGCGATGATCCGGTCGGACGCCATGATCAGAATGAAACCGCAGACCAGCAGCAGGCAGTTGGCCCGCAGCGGCCAGTTCGGCGGGTAGACCATCGCGATCAGCGCGGCGCTCACCACCACGGCCAGCTCCATGACCGCGAAGGCCGTCTCGATTCCGGGGTCGCCTGAGCGCGGCAGGGACGCGCTCGAGGTGGTGCCGAAGTGGCCGGTGACGACGAGAACGGCGAACGCCGTGGTGGCCACCAGACCGTCCAGGCCGGTGACGAGCACCGTGGACTTCTCCGGGGCCTCCCAGAGGTGGGAGATCCCGCCGAAACCGTGGGAGACGGCCAGGATCGCGGCGAGCGCCAGCACGAGGAACGCGAAGTAGGCGACGACCCCGGCCGGCGGCGCCGCCGGCTGGCCTCCCACCCACCAGAACAGTTCGCCCAGACACAAGCCGGCGAGCGCGGCCACGGCGAGCATCCGCCAGCGCCGGGCCAGGCCACTGACCCGCCGCGCCACGGTCAGGCCGTAGATCACCGCGCCCGCCGCGGTGGCGAACTGCAGCACCGCGACAACCCGAAGCGCCGTTGCGTCGGGGCCGAACGCGACAGCGTTGACCACCCCCGCCGCCGTCACCGCGGCGAACAGAGCGGCCCGCACCCGGTAGCCCGTGACCGACACCCGCATCGCCACCCCCTTCCGGTCGTGAGCGCGTTGCCTTCCGGTAGCTAACCAGCAGTGATCAGTGCGACAGCGGTCAACGCGAGGATCATCCCGATTCCCTGCCACCGGGTGACCCGCTCTCGCAGTACCAGGATCGCCAGCAGCACCGTCGCGGCGGGGTACAGCGCGATCAGCACCCCAGCCAGGGACAGCAGCGACGCCTGCAGCGCCAGCAGGGAGGACACCGTGGCCACGGTGTCCAGTGCTCCGGCCAGCAGCGCGAGCCGCAGCGGCACGCCCCTGACCAGCACCAGGTTCGCTGTCAGCAGCGCCGCGACGACGACGATCCCGATGGCCGCCAGCCGGCCGAGCACCAGCGGCCACAGCTTGGCCTCGACGGGGATCTGGTCGAGGATCACGAAGTTCATGCCGAACGCGACCCCCGCGCCGACGGTCAGCCACGCCACCTTGAGGGTGAACCGGTGCGGCCGGGTGTCCTCGTCGCTGACCTCGCGGCTGACCAGCACCACCGCGATCAGGGCCAGCACCACCCCGATACCGGCCAGCGCGCTGGGCCGCTCCCCCAACGCCAGGCCCACGCCGACCGGGACGCCGGCGACCAGGACCGCCGTCAGCGGCGAGACCACCGAGATGGGTCCGGAACCCAGCGCCGCGTAGAACCACCACACCCCGAACGCCTGACCGATCCCGGATGCCAGCCCCCACAGCACCGCCGGCGTGCTCAGCTGTCCGCCCAGTGGAGCGGCCGCGGCCACCAGCAGCACCAGCGCCACCGGATACGACACCACCACCACCCGCAGCGCGGCGACCCGCCGCGAGGCGATACCGCCGACGAAGTCGCTGATGCCGTAGCCCATCGCCGCGACCAGCGCGGTGAGGACGCCGATCAGCTCATGCCCTTGGCCCGGCGGCCCATCTCACGGGTGATCTCCCGGTCGGCGTCGCGGCGCGCGATGTCCTGGCGCTTGTCGTGCGCCTGCTTGCCGCGAGCCAGCGCCAGTTCCACTTTGACCTTGCCCCCGGTGAAGTACAGCGACAGCGGCACCAGCGTGAGGTTGCCGTCGCGGGTCTTGCCGACCAGGGTGTCGATCTCGCGCCGGTGCAGCAGCAGTTTGCGGTTGCGCCGCGGCGCGTGGTTGGTCCAGGTGCCGTGGTGGTATTCGGGGATGTGCAGGTTGCGCAGCCAGATCTCGCCGTCGTCGACCGTGGCGAACGCGTCGGCCAGCGATGCCTGCCCCTCCCGCAGGCTCTTGACCTCGGTACCCATCAGCGCCACGCCGGCCTCGTAGGTCTCCAGGATCGCGTAGTTGTGCCGCGCCCTGCGGTTGGTGGCCACCACCTGGTTGTTGCTGTCCTTGACGGACTTCTTCCCGCTGTTCTTGGCCACGGCTACCTTCGCACGTAGAGCCGCAGCGTGACGTATGCCGTGACGCCCGACATCGCCAGGCCCAGGAACAACATCCACGGCGCGCTGTAGTACAGCACGTCGGCGTAGTCGATCTTGGCGATCAGGTTGGCCTGATAGAACTGGTCGAGCGCGTTCTCCAGGAACAGCGCCCGCACCGCGATCAGCCCGACGATCGCGATGATCACACCGATCAACGCCGCCACCATCGCCTCCACCAGGAACGGCAACTGCGTGTACCAGCGGGTCGCGCCGACCAGACGCATGATGCCGATCTCGGTTCTTCGGGTGTAGGCCGCGACTTGAACCATGTTGGCGATCAACAACACCGCACCGATCGCCTGCACGAGCGCCACCGCGAAGGCCGCGCTGCTGATGCCGTCGAGCACCGCGAAGAGCCGATCGATCAGCTCCTTCTGGTTGAGCACGTTGAGCACACCGGGTTGACCGACCATGGCCTCGTCGAACGCTTCGTGCTGTTCGGGGTTCTCCAGCTTGACCACGAACGACGCCGGGAAGGCGTCGCGGCCGGCCACATCTTCGTATTGCGGGAACTTCGCGATGGCGTCGTCGTAGGCGTCCTCCTGATTCAGGAAGCGGACCGAACGCACGTCGTCGCGGGCCTCGATCTGCTCTCGCAGCGCCTTGCACGGATCGGCGTCGCAGGTCGGATCGTTGGCCGACACGTCGTTGGTCAGGAAGACCTGGCTCTCCACCCTGTCGAGGTAGATGGCACGCGACTGGTCTGCCAGGCGTATCACCAGCAGTCCCCCACCGAACAGGCCGATGGAGATCGCGGTGGTGAGGATCATCGCGACCGTCATGGTCACGTTGCGGCGAAGCCCGGTGACGACCTCGTTGACGAGAAAGCCGAAGCGCACTTAACGATCCATTCCGTAGACGCCGCGCTGTTCGTCGCGAATCAGCCGGCCCAGTTCGAGTTCGACGACACGTTGCCGCATCGAGTCGACGATGTGGTGGTCATGGGTGGCCATCACCACCGTGGTTCCGGTGCGGTTGATCCGCTCCAGCAGATCCATGATGTCCTTGCTGGTCTCCGGGTCCAGATTGCCGGTCGGCTCGTCGGCCAGCAGCACCAGCGGCCGGTTGACGAACGCCCGGGCGATCGCCACGCGCTGCTGCTCACCGCCGGACAGCTCGGCGGGCATCCGGTTGGCCTTGCCGGACAGCCCGACCATCTCGAGAACGTCGGGAACCACCCGGTTGATGGTGTCGGCGCGCTTGCCGATCACCTCGAGGGCGAAGGCGACGTTTTCGAACACCGACTTCTGCTGCAGCAACCGGAAGTCCTGGAAGACCACCCCGATCACCTGCCGCAGTCCGGGGATGTGACGGCCGGACAGCTTGTTCACATGGAACTTCGAGACCCGGATGTCACCGGAGGACGGTTGCTCCTCGGCCAGCAGCAACCGCATGAACGTCGACTTGCCCGAACCGGACGGACCGATCAGGAAGACGAACTCACCCTTGTCGATCTTGACCGAGACGTTGTCCAGCGCCGGACGGCCGGACGACTTGTACTGCTTGGACACACGGTCGAGGGTGATCATCACGGCACGCCAGTGTAGCCGGGTACCGCCCGACCTCCGCGCAGCTAGGGCGGTCCCTGCGTCGTCGGTGTCGCGGGCGTCGTCGCGGCGGTGGTCGGCGACGGCGACGACGCGGTCGACGGCGACGGCGTCAGCGGCGGCGTCTGGGTGAAGGTCTGCGGGTTCAACGGTCCCGAACCGTCGGGATCGATGACCGTGGTCGTCGGCTCGGGGGTGATCGTCCCGTCCGGCCCCGGGGTGGGGGGTTCCTCGGGAGACGTCGTCTCGGTGGTGGTGGTCGGCGTCGTGGTGGTGGGTTCGGCGTCACGGGGACGCACGTTGGTCCGGGGCACCCAGGTGTAGTCCGGATCGGGCACGTAGCCCGGCGGGACGACCTGATCGACGGACGGCTCGGGAACCTGAAGGGGCGCCGAGTAGGTCTCGTACACCCAGAACAGCGCGATGAACGCGACGAGCAGCCCGAGCGTCGACACCCGCAGGCGGCCCACATGGCGGGCGTTCGACCGGCGGCCGCCGCGCTCGGTGTGCAGGAAGTTATGCAAGGACGTGGGAAGTTTCACGACTTCTGCTCCGCTCGCGGCGGTGCTGCGCTCAGGTTGTCGTTCGGGTCGCCGGCACTGAAGTTGCTGACCGTCGGGGTGTGGCCCTTGGTGGCGATACCTGCGGTGGCCAGCGCCGCGATGATCAGGATTCGCAGCCGTCGGCCGACCTCGAACTGCTTGCCGGGCAGCGTGCGCGCAACCATGCGCAGGTTGACGACGTCGACCTCGATGCTCTCCACCCCCATCAGCTGCGGGGTGTCCAGCAGCAGGGCCCGCAGCTCCTCGTCCTCCATCGCCCGGTCGCCGACCGCGTGCAGGACATCGTGGACGTCGTTGAGATCGGCGGTGGTGGGCACCGGGATGTCGACGACCGCGCGGGCCCAGTCCTTGGACATGTTCAGCGACCGCACGATGTTGCCGTTGGGAACGGTCCAGACCTCGCCTTCGCTGGTGCGAAGCTTGGTCACCCGCAGCGTGACCTCCTCGACCGTGCCCTCGGCGGAGTCCGGGGCGCCGAGCATGTTGACCTGCACCAGGTCCCCGAAGCCGTACTGGCGTTCGGTGATGATGAAGAATCCGGCCAGCAGGTCCTGCACCAGCTTCTGGGCGCCGAAGCCCAGCGCGGCGCCGATCACCGCCGCCGGGGCCACCAGGGAACTGATCGGGATCGCCAGGATGTCGGTGATCTGCACCCCGACCATGACGAACAGCAACGCCACCGACACCCACGAGATCACCGAGGCCACCGCCTGACGGTGTTTGGCGCTCTCGGTGCGGACCAGCTGGTCGCTTTCCTGGTACTGGGCGTCGATGCGGCGGGTGACCCGCTTGGCGGTCCAACTGATGAAACGGGCCGCCAACAGGCCACCGATCAGCAGCAGGGCGATCGGCACCCCGCGGACCAGGATCCAGACGCCGGCGTCGTCGGCCCAGAAGCTGCGCCAGCCTTCGGCCAGCCCGACGGCGAGCAGGTCAGTCGTCATCGCGCCGGTTGCGCCATCGGATGCCCGCTTCCAGGAAGCCGTCGATGTCACCATCGAGCACCGCGCCGGGGTTGCCGACCTCGTACTCGGTGCGCAGGTCCTTGACCATCTGATAGGGGTGCAGAACGTAGGAGCGCATCTGGTTGCCCCAGGAGCTGCCGCCGTCGCTCTTGAGGGCGTCCATCTCGGCACGCTCTTCCTGGCGTTTGCGTTCCAGCAGCTTGGCCTGCAGCACCCGCATCGCCGAGATCTTGTTCTGCAGCTGAGACTTCTCGTTCTGGCAGGTGACCACGATGCCGGTCGGGATGTGGGTCAGCCGCACCGCCGAGTCGGTGGTGTTGACCGACTGGCCGCCGGGTCCGCTGGAGCGGTAGACGTCCACCCGGACATCGGTTTCCGGGATGTCGATGTGGTCGGTGGTCTCGGTGACCGGCAGCACCTCGACTTCGGCGAACGAGGTCTGGCGACGGCCCTGGTTGTCGAACGGGCTGATCCGCACCAGCCGGTGGGTGCCCTGCTCGACGGACAGGGTGCCGTAGGCGAACGGGGCGTGCACGGCGAAGGTGGCGCTCTTGATGCCCGCTTCCTCGGCATAGGACGTGTCGAACACCTCGACCGGGTACTTGTGCTGCTCGGCCCAGCGGATGTACATCCGCATCAGCATCTCGGCCCAGTCGGCGGCGTCCACCCCGCCGGCCCCGGACCGGATGTTGACCAGCGCCTCGCGCTCGTCGTACTCACCGGAAAGCAGGGTGCGGACCTCCATGGCCTCGATGTCCTCGCGCAACTGATCGAGCTCGGCATCGGCCTCGGCGTGTGCTTCAGTCCCGCCCGCGCCACCCTCCTCGGCGGCCAGCTCGTAGAGCACCGGTAGGTCTTCGACGCGCTGGCGCAGCTCTTCGACCCGGCGCAGCTCGCCCTGGGCGTGCGACAGCTCGCTGGTGACCTTCTGCGCGCGGGTCTGGTCGTCCCAGAGATTGGGGTCGGAGGCTTCGTGCTCGAGCTTCTCGACCCGACCGCGAAGCCCCTCGACGTCGAGAACCCGCTCCACGGTGGTGAGCGTGGAGTCGAGGGCGGCGATATCGGCTTGACGGTCAGGTTCCACGAGAATTCAGGGTACTCACCCTGCCGATTCGGGTGCCGACACGCATGCCGATGCGGCGCCGCCGGCGAGTCCGGCGGCTCGGTGGAAATCGCGGTGGATTCTGCACGACCACCGTCGGCAGGGCCGGGCGCGATCTAGCATCGAACCCGAAACCCCGCCCGGCGGCGTCGCGACAGCCCCTTGCGCTCCGTCGGGCAGCGACGGAAGGCAGCCCCTTCATGCCCCCAGTGCGCCCGTATCACGTGGCGATCGTCGGTTCCGGCCCGTCGGGATACTTCGCCGCGGCCTCGCTGCTGAAGTCCGCGTCGGCCCCCGACGCCGATCGCGATGTGCGGATCGACATGCTGGAGATGCTGCCGACCCCGTGGGGATTGGTGCGGTCCGGTGTCGCCCCCGACCACCCGAAGATCAAGTCGATCAGCGCGCAGTTCGAGAAGACGACCGCCGATCCGCGCTTCCGCTTCTTCGGCAACATCACCGTCGGCAAGCACGTCAAGACCGAGGAACTCGCGGAGCGCTACGACGCCGTGATCTACGCGGTCGGCGCACAGTCGGATCGCGCGCTGGGCATTCCGGGCGAGGATCTTGCGGGCAGTGTGTCGGCCGTCGATTTCGTCGGTTGGTACAACGCCCACCCGCACTTCGCGCAGATGCAGCCCGACCTGTCGCGCGGTCGCGCGGTCGTGGTCGGTAACGGCAACGTCGCGCTGGATGTGGCGCGCATCCTGGTCAGCGACCCCGAGTCGTTGGCCGCCACTGACATCTCGGACAACGCGCTGAAGTCGCTGCTGCCGCGCGGGGTAGAGGAAGTGCTCGTGATCGGGCGCCGCGGACCGCTGCAAGCCCCGTTCACGACGATGGAGCTGCGCGAACTCGGCGGCATGGAGGCACTCGGCGATGTCGACGTTGTAGTCGACCCCGCTGATCTCGCTGACATCACCGACGAGGACCTCGAAGCCGCCGGAAAGACGGTGCGCAACAACATCAAGGTGCTACGCGGCTACGCCGAGCAGGGGTCGCGCGGCAGGAAGCGACGCATCGTGTTCCGTTTCCGGACCTCACCGATCGAGATCAGGCCCGGCGACGGCCCCGACGCGGGGGTGGCCTCGATCGTGTTGGGGCACAACGAACTGGTCAGCGGCGCCGACGGCCGGGTGACGGCCAAGGACACCGGCGAACGCGAGGAGTTGCCGACCCGGCTCGTGGTGCGCGCGGTCGGCTACCGCGGTCTGCCGATGCCGGGGTTGCCGTTCGACGAGCGCACCGGGACGGTCCCGCATGTCGACGGCCGGGTGCGCGACAGCCGCAACGCCTACGTCGTCGGCTGGATCAAACGCGGCCCCACCGGCGTGATCGGCAGCAACAAGAAGGATTCCCAGGACACGGTCGACACCCTGCTCGCCGACCTGCGCGAAGCCGACCTCACGGAGTTCGAGGCGGACCACACCGACCGGCTGGCCGAGTGGCTGTCGAGCCGTCAGCCCAATCTCGTCACCGACGACCAATGGCAGTTGATCGACGCCCACGAGCGTTCGGCCGGCAAGCCGAAGGGGCGGCCGCGGGTGAAGCTGACGAACCTGCGGGAGCTGCTGCGCATCGGGCGCGGCTGACGACCCATCAGCCCATCAGAGCCCGCTGACGACGAAGCTGGCGAGGGACGAGACCCCGCAGGTGTGGCCTCACTGAGTTCCTGTCGCGGGGTTCCTGCCGCGGGGTTCCTGTCGCGGGGTTCCTGTCGCGGGCGCTCTCGGCGAGATCGACACCACGGCGGCGCTTGACCGGTACCGGGTGTCAACCACAGCCCTGGTGTCGAGGTGGGCCGTAGCACCCGTACCGAGCACGCCCCAGCGCATGGCCACGCCGGGTGATACGGCGAAGATGAGGCCTGTCGCACCAGAGCCGCCGCCGGATCAGCCCTGTTGTTGTGGCGGCAGCGGGTCCGGGCGTTGCACGTAGCCCCATTTGTCCGGGTTCTTCGGCGAGTACATGACGTCGCTCAACTGGCCCATGGTCGGCCAGGCGTCCACATCCACGGCCAGGCGCGCGTACACGACGTGCTCGTCGACGGTGGGGCCGTTGATCACTCCGGTGACGGTGACGTACTGCTCGCCGGTGACGCCGTCGGGTCGCGGACTGACGCCGGTGACCAGCAGGGTTCCCTGGACCCAGTCACTGCCGGCCCCCCTCCGTCGCATGATCCACGGCGCCGCGAGGAGGACGATGGCACCGATGACGAGCAGCATGACCCCGATTTCCACCACACCGACATGGTAGGACGACAGCTATGACGACCCTGACCGACGACGTGAATTTGGCCCTCGAACTCGCCGATGAGGCCGACGCGCTGACGATGCAGCGGTTCGGCGCGATGGATCTGCAGGTGCAGACCAAGCCGGACATGACCCCGGCAACCGACGCCGACCTGGACACCGAGAAGCTGCTGCGGTCGCGGCTGACCGAGCGGCGTCCGCAGGACTCGGTGTTAGGCGAGGAGTTCGGCGGCACCGAGGAATTCCACGGCAGGCAGTGGGTCCTCGACCCGATCGACGGCACGAAGAACTTCGTGCGCGGGGTGCCGGTGTGGTCGACGCTGATCGCGCTGCTGTCCGACGGTGTCCCGGTGGTCGGCGTGGTGAGCGCGCCGGCGTTGGGGCGCCGCTGGTGGGCGGGCGAAGGACTCGGCGCGTTCACGTCGTTCGGCGGGGCGACCCGCCGGTTGTCGGTGTCCGGGGTGGACTCGCTGGAGGCGGCGAGCCTGTCGTTCTCCGATCTGACGACGGGCTGGGAGCAGGACCGATCCCGTTTCGTCGCGCTGACCGACTCGGTCTGGCGGGTCCGCGGGTACGGCGACTTCTGGTCGTACTGCCTGGTCGCCGAGGGTGCCGTCGACATCGCCGTCGAGCCCGAGGTCAAGCTGTGGGATCTCGCGCCACTGGACATCCTGGTGCGCGAGGCGGGGGGCCGGTTCACCGACCTGGCCGCCGAACCCGGGCCGCACGGCGGTAGCGCGGTCGCCAGCAACGGGCTGTTGCACGACGCGGTGCTCTCCGCGCTGGGGCGCTGACCACCAGCCGACACCGGTCAGGCGTTGCTGAGCGCCCTCGCCAGGTGTGAGGTGCATTACAGATGCACCAACCTTACTCGACAGTCAGTTCCGGTACCTTACTCTGGAGTCAGTTGCGCAGCCCGCGCATCACCGACCACCACACGAGGGCAGCTGACAATGACGAACACCCTCCCGTCCAAGCGCGGCGGCCGTGAGAGCGCTGTCGGCCTGCACAAGCACAAGCGGTCGGCGACCGACATCGGATTGGCGCTGATCACCCCCATCGTGGGTCAGGAGTTCCTGGACAAGTACAACCTGCGGGATCCGCTCAACCGCGGCCTGCGCTACGGGGTCAAGACGGTGTTCTCCGCCGCCGGGGCCTCCACCCGGCAGTTCAAGCGCGTCCAGGGCCTCGGCAAGCCCGCCACCCGGCTCAAGCCCGGCAAGGCCGACTACTTCGACCTGACCCCCGACGACGACCAGAAGATGATCGTCGAGACCGTCGAGGAGTTCGCTGCGGAGATCCTGCGGCCGGCCGCCCATGACGCCGACGATGCCGCGGCCTACCCCGCCGACCTGATCCCGAAGGCCGCCGAACTCGGCATCACGGCGATCAACGTCCCGGAGGACTTCGACGGCATCGCCGAACACCGCACGACGGTGACCAATGCGCTGGTCGCCGAGGCGCTCTCCTACGGTGACATGGGCCTTGCGCTGCCGATCCTGGCTCCCGGCGGCGTCGCCTCGGCGCTGACCCACTGGGGCAGTGCCGACCAGCAGGCCACCTACCTCAACGAGTTCGCCGGCGAGAACGTCCCGCAGGCGTGCGTCGCGATCGCCGAGCCCCATCCGCTGTTCGACCCCACGGCGCTGAAGACCACCGCGGTGCGCACCCCCAGCGGGTACCGGCTCGACGGCGTCAAGTCACTGGTGCCCGCGGCCGCCGACGCCGAACTGTTCGTCGTCGCCGCGCAACTCAACGGCAAGCCGGCGCTGTTCCTCGTCGAGGCCGACACCAAGGGGGTCACCGTCAAGGCCGACCCCAGCATGGGAATCCGGGCCGCCGCCCTCGGGCAGGTCGAACTCGACAAGGTGAGCGTGCCGCTGAGCGCACGCCTCGGCGAGGACGTCACCGAGGCCGATCATGCCCAGAACTACTCCGACGCAATCGCACTGTCCCGACTGGGTTGGGCGGCACTGGCAGTCGGCACCTCCCACGCCGTTCTGGACTACGTCGTCCCCTACGTCAAGGAGCGCGAGGCGTTCGGCGAGCCGATCGCCTACCGGCAGTCGGTCGCCTTCATGTGCGCCAACATCGCCATCGAACTCGACGGCCTGCGACTGATCACCTGGCGCGGCGCCGCGCGCGCCGAGCAGGGGCTGTCGTTCACCCGCGAAGCCGCGCTGGCCAAGAAGCTCGGCACCGACAAGGGCATGCAGATCGGCCTCGACGGGGTGCAACTGCTCGGCGGTCACGGCTACACCAAAGAACACCCGGTCGAGCGCTGGTACCGCGACCTGCGGGCCATCGGCGTGGCCGAGGGCGTCATCGTTCTCTGACCTCGGCGTTCTGTAAGGAGATCTGATCATGGCAATCAATCTGGAAATGCCCAACAAGCTCCAGGCGGTCATCGAGAAGGGCCACCAGGGCGCCGCGGAGATGCTGCGACCGATATCGCGCAAGTACGACCTCAAAGAACACGCCTACCCGGTCGAACTGGACACCCTGGCCGATCTGTTCGAGGGCATCTCGGAGGCCAAGACCATCTCGTTCGCCGGCGCCGAGGCGTTCCGGGACGGAACCACCAGCGCCGACGGCAAGAAGGCAACGGTCAACGGCGCCAACATGTCCGCGTTGCTCAACGCGCTGGAGATCAGCTGGGGCGACGTGGCGCTGCTGTTGTCGGTGCCGCGCCAGGGCCTGGGCAATGCGGCGATCTCGTCGGTGGCCACACCCGAGCAGCTCGAGAAGCTCGGCAAGGACGTCTGGGCCGCGATGGCGATCACCGAGCCCGGCTTCGGCTCGGACTCGGCCGCGGTCAGCACGACCGCGGTCCTCGACGGCGACGAGTACGTCATCAACGGCGAGAAGATCTATGTCACCGCGGGTTCACGGGCCAGCCACATCGTGGTCTGGGCGACGCTGGACAAGACGAAGGGACGCGCGGCGATCAAATCGTTCATCGTGCCGCGCGAGTACCCGGGTGTGACCGTCGAACGGCTGGAGAACAAGCTCGGCATCAAGGCCTCCGACACCGCGGCGATCCGTTTCGACAACGTGCGAATCCCGAAGGACAACCTGCTCGGCAACCCGGACATCAACGTCGAGAAGGGTTTCGCCGGTGTCATGGAGACCTTCGACAACACCCGCCCGATCGTGGCGGCGATGGCCGTGGGCATCGCCCGCGCCGCGTTGGAGGAACTGCGCAAGATCCTGACCGACGCCGGAATCGAGATCTCCTACGACAAACCGGCGCACGCGCAGAGCGCACCGGCCGCCGAGTTCCTGCGGATGGAGGCCGACTGGGAGGCCGGTTACCTGTTGACGGTGCGCTCGGCGTGGCAGGCCGACAACCGCATCCCGAACTCCAAGGAAGCGTCGATGGGCAAGGCCAAGGCGGCCCGGGTGGCCAGCGACGTCACCCTCAAGGCTGTCGAATTCGCCGGGACCACCGGCTATTCCGAACAGACGCTGCTGGAGAAGTGGGGCCGCGACTCGAAGATCCTCGACATCTTCGAAGGCACCCAACAGATCCAGCAGCTCGTGGTCGCCCGCCGGCTGCTGAACCTGACCTCGGCGCAACTGAAGTAGCGACCGGGATCAGAAACCACCGGCCACCGCAACGCGGGTACGGCCGGTGACACCACCGCCGATGATCGTCTCGAGCACGGCGGGCACCTCGCGTATCGGGATGTCCTTGGTGATCTGTTCGAGGTGACGGGGTTTGAGCTCGCCCTCGAGCTGCGCCCACAGTTGCCGGCGCGCGGCGATCGGCAGCTGTACCGAGTCGATGCCGGCGAGTGTGACACCGCGCAGGATGAACGGCATGACGGTGGTGGGCAGGTCAGCCGACCGCGCCAGCCCCGAGATCGCTGCCACCCCAGCGTAGTTGAGCACACTCAGGGCGTAGGCCAGGGTGTCGCCGCCCACGCTGTCGACCACGCCTGCCCAGACCGACTTGCCCAGCGGGCGCACCTTCTCCCCTTCCGCGGGCAGCCGGCCGGTCACCTGAGAAGCGCCGAGTTCGCGCAGCCAGTCGTGCGCGTCGACCTTCCCGGTGGAGGCCACCACCTCGTAGCCCAGCCCGGCCAGCAGGTCGACGCTGACACTGCCCACCCCACCGGTGGCGCCGGTCACCAGCACCGGCCCGTCGGCCGGCGCCACACCGGCTGACCGCAGCGCGTTGACACTCATCGCGGCAGTGAATCCCGCGGTGCCGATCGCGGCGGCCTCCGCGGTGCTCAGCGCGCCCAGCTTGACGAGGTAGTCGGCGGGCAGGCGGGCCTTCTCGGCGTAGCCGCCGTGCCGGGCCGTGCCGATGTCGTAGCCGTGTGCGACGACCCGGTCGCCGACTGCGAAGTCCGCCGACGCGCTGGCGCTGACGGTTCCGGCCAGGTCGATGCCCGGGATCAACGGATACGACCGGGCCACACCACCTTTGGGGGTGACGGCCAGCGCATCCTTGTAGTTGACCGAGGAGTACTCCACGGCGATCTCGACGCCGCCCTCGGGCAGGAAGGACTCGTCGACCACTTCGTGGCGCAGCTCGATGCCGCCCTCGGCGTCCTCATGAGCAACCATCGCGTTGATTTCCGCCATGACGGCCACAGTAGTGCCACGCCCGAACGCGAAAGAAGCCCCCGGTCACGCGAGCCGGGGGCTTCTTTTCGTCGTTGCGATCAGAGCAGGTGCGCCTGCAGATCCGGCTTCATGGCCTGCAGTTCGGCTCCCCAGTAGGCCCAGTTGTGGGTCCCGCTGTTCGGGAAGTTGAACACACCGTTGTTACCGCCGGCCGCGATGTAGTTGTCGCGGAAGGTCTCGTTCGTGCGGATCGTCAGACCCTCGAGGAAGGTGGCGGGCAGGTCGCCGCCGCCGAGCTCGTTGGGCTGGCCGTTGCCGCAGTACACCCAGATACGGGTGTTGTTGGCCACCAGCCGGGGGATCTGCACCATCGGGTCGTTGTACTGCCACGCCGGATCGGTTTCGGCCGGGCCCCACATGTCGTCGGAGTTGTAGCCGCCGGCGTCACCCATCGAGATGTTGATCAGGAACGGCCACCAGCCCTCGGAGGGGTTCAGGAAGCCCGACATCGACCCGGCGTAGACGAACTGCGCCGGGTGGTGCGCGCCGAGGACGAGGGCTGAGCCGCCCGCCATCGACAGACCGACCGCAGCGCTGCCGGTGGGCTTGACGTCGCGGTTGGCCTGCAGCCAGCCGGGGAGCTCCTGGGTCAGGAAGGTCTCCCAGTTGTAGGTCAGGCAGCCGTTGTTGCCGCAGGCCGGCTTGTACCAGTTGGCGTAGAAACTGGACTGTCCGCCGACGGGCATGACCACCGAGATGCCCGAGTCGAGGTACCACTCGAAGGCCTGGGTGTTGATGTCCCAGCCGTTGAAGTCATCCTGGGCGCGCAGACCGTCGAGCAGGTACAGCGCCGGTGAGTTCGGGCCGCCGCTCTGGAACTGCACCTTGATGTCACGCCCCATCGACGGAGACGGCACCATCAGGTACTCGACCGGCAGACCGGGCCGGGAGAACGCTCCGGCGGTCGCCGATCCACCCACGACGCCGACCAAGCCGGGCAGCAGGGCCGCAGCCATGGCGGCCGCCCCCAGCCGGCGCGCCCAGCGCCCGCGCATCCTGTCAAGAAGTCTCATACCGTCAATCCATCCATCTTCCGGTACCGCCTGGAGCGGCATGTGCTGTGACCCCGGCTCGGTCGTCGCCGGGGCAGAGTGTTTTCGCTGCGCCGTCTGACCACTCCGAATCTGCCGAATTGGCTGCGGAGAGTGCCGAGATCTTCAGTTGTCGCGGTTGCAGTAAAACATGTGAAAAGCATGGGAGAAAGCCCATCGGTGCTTGTCGACCGAATTGTAGCGGGCGAGCGAATTTGACGGCTCGGCAAAACAAGCGGCCGAACCGGGCGAACGGGAATCCGCTGACGAGTCGATGACGGTGCCCCGCAGGTCTTTCGTTCAGTAGGC
Source organism: Mycobacterium sp. ABE4_509 (assembly GCF_056160785.1). Taxonomy (NCBI): domain Bacteria; kingdom Bacillati; phylum Actinomycetota; class Actinomycetes; order Mycobacteriales; family Mycobacteriaceae; genus Mycobacterium; species Mycobacterium sp. ABE4_509. Next base: position 24,064 of record NZ_JBSWXU010000035.1, read on the forward strand.
TCCGCTGATGGCCAGCAGCCCCCGGAACCCCGGCAAGCTGTCGGTGGACGACTGGATCCAGGCCGGTTTCGCCATTCTGGCCGACGACGGTCTGGGGGCCCTCAAGATCGACCGGCTGTGCGGCCGGCTGGGGGTCACCAAAGGCAGCTTTTATTGGCATTTCAAAGACATGGCGAGCTACCGCGCCGCGGTGGTGCAGGCCTGGGGCGAGCTGCGCGATCAGGACCGCAGCAATTTCGGCGATCTGGCACACCTGCCGCCCCGCAAGCGGCTGGAGCAGATGATGGCCTCGCTGCTCGCCACCCGGCAGTGGCAGCTCGAGCGGGCGATGCGGGAGTGGGCGCGCACCGACCGTGCGGCCGCCGACAGCGTGCACGCCGCCGACCTGCGGGTTCTCGGCGCGGTACGGCAGGCCTACCTCGACGCCGGGTTCGACGCCGACGACGCCGACCTGCGGGCCAACGCCACCTTCGCCGCGGGGATCGGGTTCCTGCACATCCGGGCCTCGCCGCCCGATGAGCGGTCGGCCGCGCAGCGGGACCGGTTTCTCGATCTCATGCTCTCCCGCTGAACCCGACGACGCTCCCTCAGGGTCGCCGTGATCGACCTTTCCATACCAAACAGTATGGTACGGTCCGCCCATGTCCCCGGCCACGCTGAAGAGCCCCGCCATCACGCCCGAGTTCGTCGAACGACTGGCCGAACGTGCCGGGGAAGCCGAGCGGATCCGGCGGCTGCCTGCGGCCACCCTGGCCGACCCCGAGGCACGTGCCCTCATCGATCTGCTGGTGCCGGCCCGCTACGGCGGCACCCAGGCGCCGTTTCCCGCCGTCCTCGAACCGGTCCGCGCCATGTCCCACGGTTGCGCGTCGAGCGCATGGACCCTCGGGTTCTACGCGCTGCACAACTGGATGCTGGCGCTGTTCGACGAGCAGGCCCAACAGGAAGCATTCGCCTCGCGCCCGTTCCTGGCTCCGGCTCCGCTGGCCCCCACCGGGCGCGGGGTCGACTGCGCCGGCGGCATCCGCCTCACCGGCCGGTGGTCCTGGGCGACCGGGGTGATGGACGGCAATTGGCTCATCGTCGGAGCGCTGCTCGAACGCGGCCCGGAGTCCATCCATCCGGCGCTGGCGCTGCTGCCCGCCTCGGATGCACGCATCGAGGACGTCTGGCATACCGACGGAATGCGCGCGACCGGCTCGAACGACGTGGTGATCGACGATGCCTTCGTCCCCGAGCACCGCATCGTGGCCGTGTCCGACATCTACACCGGAAACGCGCCCGGCGCCGCCGTGCACGGCTCGGCCACCTATCGCTGGCCGATGGTGCCGGCGCTGGCGCTGCTGGCCGCAATGCCTGCACTGGGAAGCGCCGAGCGCGCGGCCGAGCTCTATGCCCAGCGCGTCACCCAGCGATTTCTCGGCTACGAGGGCGTCATGCAGAAGGACAAGCCGGCGGCCTCGGCGCACCTGGGCCAGGCCCACGTTCGGCTGCGGGCGCTGCGCGGGCTGCTGGCCGACACCGTCGCCGAGATCGAGGCCCTGGTATCGGCCGGTGAGCCCGTCCCGCGCCCGGTGCGTGGCCAGGCCCGGCTCGCCGCAGCCCACATCGTGCACGAGTCTCGAACGGTGATCGCCGACCTGCTCGGATCCTCCGGAGCGAGCGCGCACTTCCTGGACAACCCGCTGCAGCGCATCAAGCGCGACGTCGACGTCATCGCCGGGCACGTCATTTTCGACTACGACACCAGCCGCGAGCTCGCCGGAGCCCTGACAATGGGTATGTCGATCCCGCGCACCGCGATGGTGTGAGGTCGATCCGAACACCGAGGAGCACCATGACCGAGACCGCCCGCGATCGCGTCACCAAGTTCTTCCAACGCAACGTCGCCAACCGGGTGATGGGGCGTATGCCCTTTCAGACACTGCTGGAGACGACCGGACGAAAGTCCGGCGAACCCCGCCGAACACCTTTGGGCGGTCGCCGAATCGGCGACCAGTTCTGGTTCGTCTCGGAATTCGGCGACAAGTCGCAGTACGTCCGCAACATCATGGCCGATCCCCGCGTTCGGGTTCGGCTCAACGGCCGGTGGCACCGCGGCACCGCTCACCTGCTGCCCGACGACGACACCGAGGCGCGTCTGCGCGAGCTGCCCCAGTTCAACAGCATGGGCGTGCGCACCTTCGGCACCAATCACCTGACCGTGCGCGTCGATCTGACCGACTGACCGTCCGGTTCACCCGGCCGCCGGGGAATCTCCACCGAATCTCCAGATTCCCTCCAAGTCCCGGGCAGCCTCGTCGACCACCATTGGTGTCATCAAGCCGAGCGACCAGCGCTCCTGACACCCGGAGGTTCGACATGAACTCGATCAAAGGCTTCTTCATCTCCACCGGCCTCGTCGCGGCCGCCGCGATCGCCGTGTTGTCCGCCCCCGCCGTTCCGGCCGCGACCGCAGCGCCGAGCCCGGACGGGCTCGCGGTGACGGCCACCCCGCTCGTCTCGTCCGACGCCGGGGCCGGCCAGTTCACCGCAACCAGCGATGACTCCGGAGATGACCGCCCCCAGAACCGCCGGGTGGAGGTCCGGATCTGATCGGTACGGTTCCAGCCGAACGAATCCCGATCGGTGGCGCCAACCCGTTGACCCACAGCCGAAGATAAAAGTAAATTCAGTTTTACTTTCATCGAGGAGGGTCCATGGAATCGTTCGTCCACCTGCGCAAGGGAACGACCCCCAGACGCATCCACGCCGATCTCGACGGACTCAAGGACGACGAGCTGGGCCGCGGGGGGTTCACCGGGCGCACCGCCAACATGTACCGGCGCCACGACCCGACCGCCTATCGCTGCGCCGGACCACTGCGTCCCATCGACGTGCTCTCCACCGAGCTCAAGCCCACCGACGCCACCGACGCCCACGGGGCCCCGCTGTTGATGTTCTCCAACGACGACTGCCAGGTGCTGCTGTCCCGACGCGCCGAACCCATGCCCTTCTTCGTCCGGCACATCGACGGCGACCTGCTGATGTTCGTCCACGAGGGCAGCGGCGCGATCGAGACCGAGTTCGGGCCGCTGCGCTATCGCCGCGGTGACTGGGTGTACCTGCCGAAGGCGTGCACCTGGCGCCAGGTGCCCGACGGGCAGTCCACGTGGCTGATGATCCAGGCCACCGACGAATTCCGGGTGCCGCCACCCGGGCCGCTGGGGCGCCACTTCCCCTTCGACCCCTCGCAGGCCGTGATCCCGGAACCGCAACCCATCTCCGACGACGAGGGTCCGCGGGTCGACGGTGAATACGAGGTGCGGTTGAAGCACTCCCCCGTCGACGGGGTCGACACGACACTGCTCTACTACCAGCACCATCCGCTCGACGTCGAAGGCTGGCGCGGCGACAACTTCGCCTTCACGTTCAACATCGACGACTACAACGTCGTGACCTCCGACAGCGTGCACCTACCGCCGACGGTGCACCTGTTCATGCAGGCCACCGGCGTCTACGTGATGAACTTCCTGCCCAAACCCGCCGAAGGCGTGCCCGGCACCGAACGCACCCCGTGGTATCACCGCAACGTGGACTTCGACGAGATCGCGTTCTTCCACGGCGGCTCGCTCTACGGCATCCCGATGCCACCGGGCCTCATCACCCATGCGCCCCAGGGAGTTCACCACGGCGCACCGGAGAAGGCCCGCGAACGGGCCCGGCGCAAGTTCGACGAGTACGACGCCGTCGACTGGCAGGTGATCGCCATCGACACCCGCCGGCGGCTCGTTCCGTCCGCCGAGATCCTGGCCAACGACCTGGGACAGCACGCATGACCGCCGCCTCGGCTCCGGTCCGGCACGAATACGACCGCATCCCCTATCTGGTCGCCTACCAGAACAACTCGGCGGTCCGGGATGTCTACGGCGGCGTCGCCGAACTGGTGGTGCTGGAGAGCTATCTACTCAGGCCGAAGACGCCCTCAGACACCGTGCTGGTGTTCATGCACCCGATCGGGGGCGGCGCATACCTGCCCATGATCAACGCCCTCGCCCGGGCCGGACACCACGTCATCTACTGCAACAGCCGCTTCCGCGGCACCGACTCGGCACTGCTGATGGAAAAGGTCGTCGAGGATCTCGGCGAGTGCGTCAAGGACGCCAAGGACCGGCTCGGCTATTCGAAGGTGGTTCTCGCGGGCTGGAGCGGAGGCGGGTCGCTCTCGGCGTTCTACCAGCAGCAGGCTCAACACCCCACCGTGACGGCCAGCCCATCCGGTGACGGCCCCGACCTGACCCGGCTGGGGCTGACCCCGGCCGACGGCCTGATGCTGCTGGCCGCCCACATCAGCAGGCACGGCACGATGACCGAATGGCTGGACGCGTCGATACTCGACGAGGCCGACCCCACCGAGCGCGACCCCGAACTCGACCTCTACAACCCGGACAACCCCAACCAGCCGCCCTACACCCCCGAGTTCCTCGACCGCTACCGCGAGGCGCAGATCGCCCGCAACCGGCGAATCACCGCCTGGGTCCGGGAGAAACTGGCCGAGCTGCGCGCCGCAGGTCGACCCGATGACGAGTTCGCGTTCGTGGTGCACGGCACCATGGCCGATCCGCGCTGGCTCGACCCGACGGTCGATCCCAACGAACGCACCCCCGGAACGTGCTACCTGGGAGATCCTCGGGTGGTGAACATGAGCCCGGTCGGCCTGGCACGGTTCTGCACGCTACGCAGCTGGCTGTCCCAGTGGAGCTATGACGACGCCCACGGCGACGCCGTGAAATGCGGGCCCGACATCGCGGTGCCGTCCCTGGTGATCGGCAATCTCGCCGACGACGCCTGCACGCCCAGCCACACCCGGCGAATCTTCGAGGCGATCGGGCACCCGGACAAGGAGATGCACGAGATCCCCGGCGCCAACCACTACTACGCCGGCTCCGATCAGCGGGACAAACTGCGCGAAGCCGTCGGCATCGTCACCGACTGGCTGGTCCGCCATGACTTCGCGAGGCCCCAATGACCGCCGAAAACACCTCGGCCACAATGCCGGCCGGCCCGCTGGACGGTATCCGCGTCCTCGAAGTGGGAACGCTGATCTCCGGTCCGTTCGCCGGCCGGCTACTCGGCGACATGGGCGCCGAGGTCATCAAGATCGAACCGCCGGGTGCACCCGATCCACTGCGCACCTGGGGCCAGGCCGAACTGGACGGCCACCACTTCTTCTGGACCGTGCACGCCCGCAACAAGAAGGCCGTCACCCTCAACCTCCGGGTGCCTGCCGGCCGGGCGCTGTTCCTCGAGCTCGTCGCCGAATCCGACGTCATCGTCGAGAATTTCCGGCCCGGAACCCTGGAGAAGTGGGACCTCGGCTACGACGTGCTGCGCGAACGCAATCCCGGCATCATTCTGGTGCGGGTCTCCGGGTACGGGCAGACCGGACCCGAAGCGCACCGGGCGGGCTACGCCTCGGTCGCCGAGGCCGCCAGCGGCCTGCGCCACATGAACGGTTTCCCGGGCGGCCCCCCACCGCGCCTGGCGCTGTCCCTCGGCGACAGCCTCGCCGGAATGTTCGCCGCGCAGGGTGCGCTGGCCGCACTGTACCGGCGCACCGTCACCGGGGATGGCCAGGTGGTCGACGCGGCGCTGACCGAAGCCTGTCTGGCGGTGCAGGAGTCGACGATTCCCGACTACGACGTGGGCGGCGTGGTGCGAGGCCCCTCCGGCACCCGGTTGGAGGGCATCGCGCCGTCCAACATCTACCCCACCGCCGACGGCAGCTGGGTGGTGATCGCAGCCAATCAGGACACCGTGTTCCGCCGGCTGTGCCAGGCGATGGGGCAACCCGAGCTCGCCACCGACGAGCGCTTCGCCGATCACGTTGCGCGCGGACACAATCAGGACGAACTCGACAAGATCATCGGCGACTGGGCCATCGAGCGCCAGCCCGGCGACATCATCTCCACCCTGTCGGCCGCCGGCGTCATCGCCGGTCCCATCAACACCGTCGCCGAAGTCGTCGAAGACCCGCAACTGCTCTCACGCGGGATGATCGCCGACCACTGGGACGAACGAATCCAGCGAAACGTGAAGGGCCCCGGCGTGGTACCGGTGCTCACCGGGACACCGGGAACGATCCGCCACGCCGGCTCCGCACGACCCGGCCAGCACAACGGTGAGATCTACGGTGAGCTGCTCGGCCACTCCGACGCCGAACTGGAACAACTGAACTCACAGGGGGTGCTGTGAACCCGACACCCGATCAACTACCGAACCACGTCGACATCCGCGACGTCTCACTGCGCGACGGCCTGCAGATCGAGGCCCCGATTCCGTTGTCGGCGAAGCTCGAACTGCTGGCCGCGGTCGCGGCAACCGGGGTCCGCGAGATGGAGGCGACGGCGTTCGTCTCGCCGTCGAAGGTGCCCGCCCTCGCCGACGCCGCCGAGCTCGCCGCCGAACTGCACCGGTTCGGCGACATCGAGTTCTCCGCGCTGGTGGCCAGCCCCAACGGCGCCAAACGCGCGATCGCGGCGGGACTGCGTTCGATCGAGTACGTCGTGTCGGCGGCCGACGGACACAGCCGCGCCAATGTGGGCCGCTCATCTGCGGAGGCGATGGCACAGATCCCTGAGATCGTCGCGATCGCCCACGACAGCGGTGTCACCGTCGAGGTCATCGTCGCCACCGCGTGGGACTGCCCGTTCGACGGACCCACCCCGGCCCAGCGCGTGCTCGACGTCGTCACCGCCGCCGTGGCCGACGGCGCCGACCGGCTGGCGATCGCCGACACCATCGGGACCGCGACTCCACGCCGGGTGGGTGAGCTGATCGGCCTGGTGCAACCGCACCTGGGTGACATCCCGCTCGGCGCGCACTTCCACAACACCCGCGGCGCCGGCCTGGCCAGCGCCTACGCCGCCGTCAGCGCCGGCGTCACCCGGCTCGACGCATCGGTGGGCGGGCTGGGCGGCTGCCCGTTCGCACCCGGAGCGAGCGGCAACATCGCGACCGAGGACCTGGTGTACCTGCTGCGGGACAGCGGTATTCATGTCGACGTGGACCTACAGGCCGCGATCACCGCCGCCCGAGTCGCGCAGGATGCGGTCGGCCACGGCCTGCCCAGCTCGCTGCTACGGGCCGGTGACCGGATGCCGGGCTGAGCGCCGTGCCCGCGTCGGAGAACCTGAGCGCCAAGGGCCGCCAGACCCGCGAGGCGCTCGAACAGGCAGCCCGCAAACTGTTCGCTGAACGCGGTTTTCACGGCACCACGCTCGGTGACATCACGTCGGCGGCGGGAAAATCGCCCGCGGTGTTCTACCGCTACTTCGACGACAAGGAGGACCTGCTCGCGGCGCTGGCACAATCGTTCCTGCACGATGTCGTCACCCCGTCGGGGCTGAGCCTGCGGCTACCCGATTCCCCGGATGACGAGGCCTTCTTCACCGGGGTGGTCAGCGGGTACTGGACGATGTTCAAGCAGAACATCGGCATCATGATCGCGATGGCCCAGCTTGCATCGACGCAGCACCGATTCGCCGCCGTACAGAACGAATTCCGCCGATTCGGCATGGACATCGTCGCCGCGTCGGTACGGCGCGCCCAGGAACAGGGCTATGGTGCGGAGTTGAACCCGGAGTTCACCGCGGCCGCGATTGCGCTGCTGTTCGAGAACTTCACCACCGTGGTGGCCGGCACGTCGGGCCTCGGACTCCAGATGGATGACGAGGACGCCATCGCCACACTGTCACGGATCTGGAAGAAGACACTGTACGGGTATTGAGGAGTCAACGTGGATTTCAGTCTTCCCCGCCATCTGCAGCAGATCCTCGCCGAGATGGACGAGTTCATCGAGGCCGAGATCAAGCCGCTGGAACGCGAGAACATCCAGTACTTCGACCACCGCCGCGAACACGCCCGTACCGACTGGGACAACGGCGGGATTCCACGGCGGGAGTGGGAGGATCTGCTCGCCGAGATGCGCCGCCGCGCCGACGCGGCCGGCTGGCTGCGCTACGGCCTGCCCGCTCAGTTCGGCGGCCGCGACGGCAGCAACCTCGACATGGCGGTGATCCGTGAGCATCTGGCCCACAAGGGTCTGGGGCTGCACAACGATCTGCAGGACGAGTCCTCGATCGTCGGGAATTTCCCGCAGGTGATCATGATGGACCGGTTCGGCACCGAAGCCCAGAAGCGGGAATGGACCGACGCGCTGATCACCGGCGCGCGATCGATGGCCTTCGGGCTGACCGAACCCAATCACGGCTCGGACGCCACCTGGTTGGAGACCCACGCCCGCCGCGACGGTGACGACTGGGTCATCAACGGCACCAAGCGCTTCAACACCGGCGTGCACCGGGCCACCCACGACCTGGTGTTCGCCCGCACCGGCGGGGAGCCGGGGCAGGCCCGCGGCATCACCGCGTTCCTGGTGCCCACCGACGCCCCGGGTTTCTCGGTGCCCTTCTACTGGTGGACGTTCAACATGCCCACCGACCACGCCGAGGTAACGCTCACCGATGTCAGGGTTCCCGCCGAAGCGGTACTCGGCGAGGTCGACCGCGGCCTGGAGGTGGGCCAGACCTTCCTGCACGAGAACCGGATCCGGCAGGCTGCCAGCAGCCTGGGAGCCGCCCAGTACTGCATCGACCGCGCGGTCGCCTACGCCGGCGAGCGCACCGTGTTCGGCAAACCCCTGGCGGTCAACCAGGCGGTGCAGTGGCCGCTGGTCGAGCTGCAGACCGACGCCCAGATGGTGCGGCTACTGGTGTACTACGCAGCCAGCCAGCTCGACGCGGCAGCTGCTTCTGCTCCTCACGTGCGCGACCACCACATGGAGGTCTCGGACAAGGTCTCGATGGCCAACTTCCGGGCCAACCGGCTGGTCTGCGAAGCCGCCGACCGGGCGATGCAGGTCTTCGGCGGAGTGGGCTACAGCAGGCACGAACCGTTCGAGCACATCTACCGTCACCACCGCCGCTACCGCATCACCGAGGGCGCGGAGGAGATCCAGATCCGCCGGGTGGCCCAGCGGTTGTTCGGTTTCGGGAAGCGATGAGCACCGGGTTCGCGGAGAATCTCGAAGAGGTTCTGCGGCCGGTACTCGGCGACGTCCGGGTCGAGAACCTGCAGCAGCTGACCGGCGGCGCCAGCCGCACCACCTGGTCGTTCTCCACCGGCGACGGCCGCGCCCTGATCCTGCGCACCGGGCCGGCCGACGACGTGAACGCTCCGATGGAGCTGGAGGCCGCGGTGCAGCGGCGGGCGGCCGCCGCGGGGGCACCCGTCCCGCGCATCCTGGCCGCGGACAACTCGCCGGCCGCGCTGGGCAACCCGTATCTGATCTGCGATGCCATCGGCGGCGAGACCATCGTGCGGCGGATCTACCGGACCCTCGACGACGCCGGGCGGGAGCGGCTGCTGCGGCAGTGCGCGCAGGCGCTGGCGGCGATCCACCGCGCGGACCCGGCCGGGATCGGTCTGACCGACGCCGACGAACTCACCGACTGGCGTCAGCGGCTCGACGAGATGGGCGACACCACCGCGACTTTCGAGTGGACGTTCCGGGAGCTGGCACGCAGCCGCCCGGACCCCTCGCCGATGCGACTGGTCCACGGCGATTTCCGGATGGGCAATCTGATCGTCGACGATTCGGGGCTGGCTGCGGTACTGGACTGGGAGCTCACCCACATCGGTGAGATCTACGAGGATCTGGCCTGGTTCTGCGTACGAGCGTGGCGCTTCGGCGCACCGGCGGCCCTCGGTGCAGGCGGGCTCGGCAGTGTGGAGACCTTACTGACCGGCTACGAGGAGGCGTCCGGAACCGACCTGGATCGCGATGCCTTCCGCTGGTGGCTGACGGTGGCGACACTGCGATGGGGTGTGATCTGCCGGTACCAGGCCGAACGGCACCTGTCGGGGCAGCATCGCTCGGTGGAGCTTGCCGCGATCGGGCGCCGGGTCAGCGAGACGGAATGGGACCTGCTCGACCTGCTGACCGGAGGAGGACCACGGTGAACACACCGATGTCGGGACGGCCCACCGCCGCTGAGCTCGTGGCCGCGGTCGCCGACTTCCTCGACAACGAGGTCCGCCCCGCCTGCGACGGACAGGTGGGGTTTCACGCCCGGGTTGCGGCCAACGTGCTGCGCACGGTGGAGCGGGAGCTGCTCGACGACACCGCCGGTGCGGTGCGCACGGCGCTCGCCGGGCTCGGCTTCGCCGATGAGGCGTCGCTGGCGCAGGCCATCCGCGACGGACAGCTGGACGATCGCGGCGACGAGGTGCTGGAGTTTCTGCGGCTGCTGGTGGGGCACCGCCTCTCGGTGGACCACCCCGGCTACGCGCAGGGATGACGGCGCCACGGTAGACGGTGGCCGCATCCGGGCGATCAGTTCCGCAGACGCCGTATTCACTGCGCCGCTACTATCGCGCGCATGGCAGTGCCGTCTGCGGGGCCTTCTGCGCCACCGCTGCGAATCCTGGTCTACAGCGACAACCCCAGGGTCCGTGAGCAGGTGCGCCTCGCGCTGGGCAAACGGATCCACCCGGACCTCCCCGAGCTGACCTACCTGGACGTCGCGACCGGGCCGATGGTGATCCAGCAGATGGACGCCGGCGGGTTCGACCTGGCCATCCTCGACGGCGAAGCCACCCCGGCCGGAGGCATGGGAATCGCCAAACAACTCAAGGACGAAATCGCCGACTGCCCGCCGGTGCTGGTGCTGACCGGACGCCCGGATGACGCCTGGCTGGCCAGCTGGTCACGAGCCGAGGCGGCGGTTCCCCACCCTGTCGATCCGATCCGGTTGGGCGACGCCGTCGCCTCGCTCCTGCGCACCGTGGTTTAACACGCGTCGAGCGCGAAAATAACTGCTGCGCTTACTCATTCGAGGCACGGCGGCATCGCCGGATGCCCTCCGTAGCGATAGTAACCAAAATGTGTGGTTTGCATCAAAAACAGGGCTAGGCTGTGGGCTAGCTCACATCGACAGCCCCCGAGGAGCGCCTGCGCAGTATGAGTCTGTACACGCCCATCCTGGTGCTTGGTGCGATAGCCGCTGTCTTCGCGGTGGGGTCGGTCGGCATCGCGCTGCTCATCGGCCCGCGGCGGTACAACCACGCGAAGCTCGAAGCCTACGAGTGCGGCATCGAACCGATGGACCAGTCCGGTTCGGCCGTGGCCGGGCAGCGGTGGAGCGCAGCAGGCGCAGCGACCCAGCAGAGATTCCCGATCAAGTACTACCTGACCGCGATGTTGTTCATCATCTTCGACATCGAGATCGTGTTCCTCTACCCGTGGGCGGTCGCCTTCGACAGCCTGGGCGCGTTCGGCGTCATCGCGGTGGGGCTGTTTCTGTTCAACGTCTCGGTGGCGTACGCCTACGAATGGCGACGGGGAGGCCTGGCATGGGATTAGAGGAGCGGTTGCCCGGCGGCATCCTGCTGTCGACCGTCGAGAAGGTCGCCGGATATGTGCGCAAGGGTTCGCTGTGGCCGGCGACATTCGGGCTGGCCTGCTGCGCGATCGAGATGATGGCCACCGCCGGGCCACGATTCGACATCTCCAGGTTCGGCATGGAGAGGTTCTCGGCGACGCCGAGGCAGGCCGATCTGATGATCGTGGCGGGACGGGTCAGCCAGAAGATGGCACCGGTGCTGCGCCAGATCTACGACCAGATGGCCGAACCCAAGTGGGTGCTGGCGATGGGCGTGTGCGCCTCTTCCGGCGGCATGTTCAACAACTACGCGGTGGTGCAGGGCGTCGACCACGTCGTTCCGGTCGACATCTACCTGCCGGGCTGTCCGCCCCGGCCCGAGATGCTGCTGCACGCGATCCTCAAACTGCACGATCAGATTCAGCAGATGCCGCTGGGTGTCAATCGGGAGGAGGCGATCCGCGAAGCCGAGCAGGCGGCGCTCTCGATACCCCCGACCATCGAGCTGAAAGGTCTGCTCCGGTGAGCGACGACAACGGCGACGCCCACACGGGACCGGAGATCATCGGGGTGCGCCGAGGCATGTTCGGCGCCAAGGGCAGCGGAGACACCTCCGGTTACGGGCGCCTGGTCCGCCCGGTCGCCCTGCCCGCCGGCTCCCCCCGCCCCTACGGCGGCTACTTCGACGAAGTGGTCGACACCCTGAGCGCCGCTCTGGCCGACGACAGCGCCGTCGAGCGGGTCGTGGTGTACCGCGACCAGCTCACCCTGGAAGTGCGCCGCGAGCACCTCGTCGCGGTGGCCCGGGCGCTGCGTGACACTCAAGAACTGCGCTTCGAGCTTTGCCTGGGGGTCAGCGGGGTGCACTACCCCGACGACGAGGGGCGGGAGCTGCACGCGGTGTATCCGCTGATGTCGATCACCCACAACCGGCGCATCAGCCTCGAGGTGGCCGCCCCCGACGCCGATCCGCACATTCCGTCGCTGTTCGGCGTCTACCCGACCACCGACTGGCACGAACGCGAGACCTACGACTTCTTCGGCATCGTCTTCGACGGACATCCGTCGTTGACCCGCATCGAGATGCCCGACGACTGGGTCGGGCACCCGCAGCGCAAGGACTACCCGCTGGGCGGCATTCCGGTGGAATACCACGGGGCAGAGATCCCGCCGCCCGACGAGCGGAGGGCTTACAACTGATGACCACATCGAAGAACCCACCCGAACGGGTGGTCGTCGTCGGCGGCCAGGACTGGGACGAAGTCGTCACCGCGGCAAGGCAGAACGCCGCCGAGCACGCCGGTGAACGCATCGTCGTCAACATGGGTCCGCAGCATCCCTCGACACACGGGGTGCTGCGGCTGATCCTGGAGATCGAAGGCGAGACCATCGTCGAGGCACGGTGCGGGATCGGCTACCTGCACACCGGCATCGAGAAGAACCTGGAGTACCGGACCTGGACCCAGGGCGTCACCTTCGTCACCCGAATGGACTACCTGTCGCCGTTTTTCAACGAAACCGCCTACTGCTTGGGTGTCGAACAGCTCCTCGGGGTCACCGGGGACATCCCGGAACGCGCGTCGGTCATCCGGGTGATGATGATGGAGCTCAACCGCATCTCCAGCCACCTGGTCGCACTGGCCACCGGCGGGATGGAACTCGGTGCGATGACCGCGATGTTCCTCGGGTTCCGGGAGCGCGAACTCGTGCTGTCGATCTTCGAAACCATCACCGGACTGCGGATGAACCACGCCTACATCCGGCCCGGCGGGGTGGCCGTCGACCTGCCCGACGAGGCACTGCCGCAGCTGCGAGAACTGATGGACGTGCTGCCCAAGCGGTTGGGCGACCTCGAGGACCTGCTCAACGAGAACTACATCTGGAAGGCCCGCACCCAGGGGGTCGGCTATCTGGACCTGCGGGGCTGCATGGCGCTGGGGGTGACCGGGCCGGTGCTGCGCTCCACCGGGCTGCCCCATGATCTGCGCCGGGCACAGCCCTACTGCGGTTATGAGACATACGATTTCGACGTCGTCACCGATGACCGCTGCGACGCGTACGGCCGCTACCTGATCCGGGTCAAAGAGATGCACGAGTCACTCAAGATCGTCGAGCAGTGCATGCAGCGACTGGAGAAGACCACCGGAGCGCCGGTGATGATCACCGACAAGAAGCTCGGCTGGCCCGCCGATCTGAAGCTGGGACCCGACGGGTTGGGGAACTCGCCGGAGCACATCGCCAAGATCATGGGCCACTCCATGGAAGGGCTGATCCACCACTTCAAGCTGGTCACCGAGGGCATCCGGGTCCCGGCCGGGCAGGTCTACACCGCGGTGGAGTCACCGCGTGGCGAACTGGGCGTGCACATGGTCTCCGACGGCGGCACCCGGCCCTACCGGGTCCACTACCGCGACCCGTCCTTCACGAATCTGCAGGCGGTGGCGGCAATGTGCGAAGGCGGCCTGGTCGCCGACGCCATCTCGGCGGTGGCGTCGATCGACCCGGTGATGGGAGGCGTTGACCGATGAGTGTCTTTCTCGAACTCGGGCAGCGCCCCGACGAGCCCGGCCCGCCGATTCACGGGCCGGCCGGCTATCCGGCCGACGTGACGGCGCGGCTGGCCGGCGACGCCGCGACCATCATCGCGCGCTACCCGCAGCCGCGCTCGGCCCTGCTGCCGCTGCTGCACCTGGTCCAGGCCGAGGACGGCTACCTGACCCCGGCCGGAATCTCCTTCTGCGCCCAGCAATTGGGCCTCACCGACGCTGAGGTCACCGCGGTGGCCACGTTCTACTCCATGTATCGGCGCACCCCGACCGGCGACTACCTCGTCGGTGTCTGCACCAACACGCTGTGCGCGGTGATGGGTGGGGACGCGATCCTCGAGGCGCTGACCGACCACCTCGGTGTGGGTGCCGGTGAGACGACACCCGACGGGACCATCACCGTCGAGCACGTCGAATGCAACGCGGCCTGCGACTACGCCCCGGTGGTGATGGTGAACTGGGAGTTCTTCGACAACCAGAGCCCTTCTTCGGCACGCGATCTGGTCGATGCGCTACGCAGCGGCGAGCTTCCCACTCCGTCGCGCAGCTCGTCGTTGTGCACGTTTCGGCAGACCGCGCGGACACTGGCCGGCCTGCCCGACACCGAAACCGTCGACCGTGCGGTTCCCGCCGGTGCCGCCACCCTGGCCGGGCTGCGCTGTGCACACGAACACGGCATGGCCGCACCCGAACCCGAGACGGGGAGCTGACGATGACGCCGCTGACTCCCGTGCTGAGCCGGTTCTGGGACGAACCCGAGCCGTGGTCGATGCCGACCTACCTGCGCCACGGCGGCTACCGGGCACTCGAGCAGGCCCTGTCGATGAGTCCCGACGATGTGATCACCACCGTCAAGGACGCCGGGTTGCGCGGCCGCGGCGGCGCGGGCTTCCCGACCGGGACCAAGTGGTCGTTCATCCCCCAGGGAGATGAAGGCGCCGCGGCCAAACCGCACTACCTGGTCATCAACGCCGATGAGTCCGAACCCGGTACCTGCAAAGACATTCCACTGATGCTGACCTCGCCGCACTTTCTGGTCGAGGGCGCCATCATCGCGGCCTATGCGATCCGGGCCCACCACGCCTTCATCTACGTGCGCGGCGAGGTGGTCCCGGTTTTGCGGCGGCTGCAGGCCGCGGTCGCCGAGGCCTACGACGCCGGACACCTGGGGAACGACATCCACGGTTCGGGTTTCGACCTGGAGCTGATCGTGCACGCCGGAGCGGGCGCCTACATCTGCGGCGAGGAGACCGCGTTGCTGGACTCGCTGGAGGGGCGACGGGGCCAGCCGCGGCTACGGCCGCCGTTTCCGGCGGTGGCCGGCCTGTATGCCTGCCCGACGGTGGTCAACAACGTCGAGTCGATCGCCAGCGTGCCGCCCATCCTGGCCAACGGGGTGGACTGGTTCCGGTCCATGGGCTCGGACAAGTCACCGGGTTTCACGCTCTACTCGCTGTCCGGGCACGTCACCACGCCGGGACAGTACGAGGCCCCGTTGGGGATCACGCTGCGTGAGCTGCTCGACTACGCCGGCGGTGTGCGGGCCGGGCATTCGCTGAAGTTCTGGACACCGGGCGGGTCGTCGACACCGCTGCTGACCGCCGAGCACCTCGACGTCCCGCTGGACTACGAAGGTGTGGCCGGTGCCGGTTCGATGCTCGGCACCAAAGCGCTGCAGATCTTCGACGACACCACCTGCGTGGTGCGCGCCGTGCGCCGCTGGACGCAGTTCTACGCCCACGAGTCCTGCGGCAAGTGCACACCGTGCCGGGAGGGCACCTTCTGGCTGGCGCAGATCTATCAGCGGCTCGAGGACGGCACCGGCACCGAAGCCGACCTGGACAAGCTGCTCGACATCGCCGATGCCATCTTCGGGAAGTCGTTCTGCGCGCTCGGAGACGGAGCGGCCAGTCCCATCACCTCCTCATTGAAGTACTTCCGGTCGGAGTACGAGGCGCACCTGGACCCCGCCGCCCCAGGCTGCCCGTTCGACCCCTACGCGTCGATGCTGGCCGCACCGGAAGGAGTCGGCGCATGACGCTTGCCGAGCACAGCCACGACGCACCCCCGGTCGAGATGGTGACCTTGACCATCGACGGCACCGAGATCAGCGTCCCCAAGGGGACGTTGGTGATTCGGGCGGCTGAACTGATGGGGGTGCAGATCCCGCGGTTCTGCGACCACCCGTTGCTCGAACCGGTGGGTGCCTGCCGGCAGTGCCTGGTGGAGGTCGAGGGCCAACGCAAGCCGCTGGCGTCGTGCACCACGACGGTCACACCGGACATGGTGGTGCGCACCCAGCTCACCTCCGAGGCCGCTGACCGGGCCCAGCACGGCGTGATGGAACTGCTGCTGATCAACCATCCGCTGGACTGCCCGGTCTGCGACAAGGGCGGCGAGTGCCCCCTGCAGAACCAGGCGATGTCCAACGGCCGTGCCGAGACGCGCTTCGAGGGGGTCAAGCGGACCTTCCCGAAGCCGATCGCCATATCGTCGCAGGTGCTGTTGGACCGGGAACGCTGCGTGCTGTGCGCCCGGTGCACCCGCTTCTCCGATCAGATCGCCGGGGACCGCTTCATCGATCTGCTCGAACGCGGTGCGCAGCAACAGGTCGGCATCGCTCCCGGTGAGCCGTTCGAATCCTATTTCTCCGGGAACACGGTGCAGATCTGTCCGGTGGGAGCGCTGACCGGCACCGCATACCGGTTCCGGGCGCGACCGTTCGACCTGGTGTCCAGCCCCAGCGTCTGCGAGCACTGTTCCTCAGGCTGTGCCCAGCGCACCGATCACCGGCGCGGCGCGGTGCTGCGCCGGCTGGCCGGCGACGATCCCGAGGTCAACGAAGAATGGAACTGCGACAAGGGCCGCTGGGCGTTCACCTATCCGACGGTCGGTGACCGGATCACCACCCCGCTGGTGCGTGAGGACGGTGCGCTGCGTCCGGCGTCGTGGTCGGAGGCACTGGGCGTCGCCGCGGCCGGATTGGCCGCGGCCCGGGGCAGCACCGGCGTGCTGGTCGGCGGCCGGGCCACCGCCGAAGATGCCTACGCGTATGCCAAGTTCGCGCGGATCGTGTTGAACAGCAACGATGTCGACTTCAGGTCCCGGGCGCACAGCGGCGAGGAGGCCCGGTTCCTGGCCCACCACATCGCCGGGCAGCCGATGACCGTCACCTACACCGACCTGGAGCAGGCGCCGGCGGTGCTGCTGGCCGGATTCGAACCCGAGGAAGAGTCTCCGATCATCTTCCTGCGACTGCGCAAGGCGCTGCGCCGCAACGGGCTGCGGGTGCTGTCGGTGGCGCCGTTGGAGTCTCGCGGCCTCGGGAAGCTCTCGGGAACGCTGGTGCGCGCTGCGCCGGGTGACGAAGCGGCTGCCCTGACCGGGCTGGCCGGTCACGAACTGCTCACCATGCCGGGCTCGCTGATCCTGGTCGGGGAACGCCTGGCCACCTCGCCGGGGGCGCTGTCGGCGGCAAGCCGCCTGGCCGGGGACACCGGTGCGCGACTGGCCTGGGTGCCGCGGCGGGCCGGAGAGCGTGGCGCGCTCGAAGCC
>NZ_JBSWXU010000036.1:0-39018 GCF_056160785.1 Mycobacterium sp. ABE4_509
TGGCTGTCCGGTCCGCCCGGGCGCTCGCCCGGAGGCGGTCCGCCCGGCCCGCCCGGCCCGCGAGGTCCCTTCGGTGGTGTGGCCAGTTCGGCCGGAACGCCGTGCTCGGTCAGGCACCCCGCGAATGCGTCCGGATCAGCGGCTGATTCAGCGGTCTGGATGGTGTAGGCGGGAATGCCCAGCAGAGCGACGACGGCGGCGGTGCCGCCGACGATCGCGGGAACGGATCGTTTCACGGATGACTCCTCGGCATGTTTGTCACAGATGGTGAGCGCACCGAAGGTGGTGACGCCCATCACCTGTATAGAGCCGGGCCGTGGGTCTGAACTGTCCGCAGCCTGTGTGCCGGCTATGACTGCTCGACCCGGCGCTTGAGCGCCGACAGCGTGGAATCCACGACGAATGTCTCGATACGGCTTCGCACGCAGGGCGGCAGCCACAGCGCCAGGCCCAGGCGCAGGCTGTAGACGACCGCGGTGCCGCCGCCCGGGGCGGGGCTCAGCGTGTAGCGGCCGTCTTCGGTCTTGAGGATCTGGCCTTCGGTCAGCCGCCAGCTGACCCCGTCGTCGTGCCAGTCGTAGCTGAGCACGAACTCGTCGGGCAGCGGCCCGTAGCGTTCGCGCCAGCGCGCCACGCCGGGCCGGCCTTCGCTGTCGTGGGCGAGGATCTCCACGGCCTCGGCAGCCGTCCACTCCACCATGGCGGGCAGGTCGGTGAGCACCGCGGTCACCCGGGCGGGCTCCGAGTCGACCGTGATCCGGCCTATCGCCATGTCAGTGCGCCGCCCACACGTCCTCCAGGTACCGGTTGTCGGCCCGCTGCTGCTCGAGCCAGGCGACACCCTCCTCGGCGCTCACCCCGGCGTGCTGGGTGTAGATCTCGGCGTAGGCGTCGCGCAGCGCCGGTGCGACGGTGCCGGCCCCGCCGCAGATGTAGGTCACCCCACCGCGTCCCATCAGATCGAGGATGCGTTCGCCCTGCGCGCGAACACAATCCTGAACGCGCTGACCGGGGCCGGACGCCGGCCGCGAGTAGGCGGTGACGATCTCGACCACCCCGTCGGCTTCGAATGCGCGGAACTCGTCTTCGTAGATGAAGTCCGAGTCCGGCATCCGGCAGCCGTAGATGAGCAGCGCCGGGCCGCATTCGGCCGTCCCTGCCTGCGCCGCCCGTTCCTGCAGGAAGCCCCGGAACGGCGACAGCCCGGTGCCGGTGGCGATCATGATCATCGGTGTCGCCGGGTCCTGGGGCACCTCGAACGGCAGGCCGGGGGGACGGATGAAGCCGGGCACCATGGCGCCGGGTTCGGTGCGGGCCAGGAAGTTCGACGAGGTGCCGGAGAAGATGCCGTTGCCGTTGCGGGCGGGTT
The DNA here is from genome assembly GCF_056160785.1 of Mycobacterium sp. ABE4_509. Lineage (NCBI taxonomy): Bacteria > Bacillati > Actinomycetota > Actinomycetes > Mycobacteriales > Mycobacteriaceae > Mycobacterium > Mycobacterium sp. ABE4_509. Next base: position 1,370 of record NZ_JBSWXU010000036.1, read on the forward strand.
CGCGCAGCGCGCCGACGGTGATGCTGCACCGGTCCGGCGCCACCGCCGGCGACGACGAGATCGAGTAATAACGCGGCGCCAGTCCGGGCAGCAACTCCAGGCAGGTGTTCAGGGGTACGTCGATGGAGGGGTAGCGCTGCACCATGTCCAGCAGTGAGACCCGCTTGAACAGGATCTCCTCGCGGTAGCGCGCCACGTTCTGCTCGCCGTCGGCGGCGAGGTCGGCCAGTGCGCGCTGCTCGTCGGGGTCGGTCGCGAACTCGGCCAGGGTCTTGATCTGGGCCCGCGTCAACGGGGCCTGCAATTCGACTCGTGCGGAGAGCAATTCGGAGACGACGAACGGGGTGTCGAGCGGCAGATGGCTCGGTGCGCCGGTGTTGGCGCGGATCATCACCATCTCGTCGAGATCGAGTTCGGCCAAGGCTGCGGCACGTCCGACGAGCTCGGCGGCGTTGCGGGGCAGCACCGCGATGTGGTCGCCGGTGCGGTAGTCGACGCCCTCGGGCAACTGGAACTCGATGTGGCGGGTGGACCGGGCGACGGGGCCGGTCTGGGCGACTCTGGTCAGCAGCTCCCGGTTGTCCACCACGCGGTAGGGGGTGGCCTCCAGCGACGCGAAGAACGAGGCGTGCAGGCGCTGGCCGGTGGAGGAGAACTCGTAGCGGTTCATGTCGGTCTGTACGTCGGCCTGCGGGGCCAGCCCCAGCGTGTCGCCGGCCTGCTTCCAGAACCCCGAATACCAGTCCCGGAACATGCCGTCGAAGTCGTCGGAGGCGTCGGCGGCGCCGCGTTCGGCGAACGGCTCGGCCCCCGCGGCGCGCAACAGGGCGTCGACTTCCTCGGGCACCTTCTGGAACGTCGACGCCCACACCCGGTCCCCGGCGCCGAAGACCGTGTACCGCACTCCGGCCAGGGCGTCGGCGGACAGGCCGCTGCCCAGCCACTTGTGGAACTCGACCGCGTTGTCGGGTGGGTTGCCGTTGTAGGACGACGTGCAGATCACCACCAGCCCGTCGGTGGGAAGGTTGTCGGTATAGGCATTCAGTTCGCCTACCGTGACGGTGAATCCGCGGGCGCGGCCGTCCTCGGCGATCTCGTTGGCGATGCGTTCGGAGGTCCCCAGGTTGGACCCGAACAGGACCAGCAGCGGATTGCCTTCGCCATAGGCCGACACGACGGGTGCCGGCTTGGCGGAGGCGGCGTCCGAAGTCTCCGCGGTCGCCGCGGACCTCATACCCGACAGCGTGGCGGTCTCCCTGCCTTCGCGTGGCGCGACGGTGATCGCGAGGTCGTGCGGTTTGATCGAGAAGAAGTCTTTGATGTCGAGCTGGTAGTCGAAGGAGTCCAGCAGCCGGAAGCGCTGCAGGATCAGCCCGAGCAGCAGCTGCGATTCGAAGAACGAGAAGTGCCGGCCGATGCAGGCGCGCTGTCCGCTGCCGAACGGCATCCACGCCCACGGCGGTCGACCGGCCTCGAGTTCAGGGGTGAACCTGTCGGGGTCGAAAGCCTCTGGGGCGGGGAAGATCTCGGGATCGCGTTGCAGCTTGGGGGTGAGGATCTGGATGGTTTGACCCTTCTTGACCCGGTACTTGCCGCCCAGCACCTCGTCGGCCAGGGGACGGACCTGGAACCCGGCGCCCACCGGCCACAGGCGCAGCGCCTCCTTCATGCAGGCCAGCAGATACTGCAGCTTGGAGATCTGCGCCGGGCCGGGCAGCGCCGAGAGGTCGTCGCCGAACACCTCGTCGACCTCCTGGTAGCACTTCGCCAGCGCGTCCGGGTTCTTCAACAGGTAGTACACCGTCCACATCAGCATGCCGCTGGTGGTGTCGTAGCCCGCGGCCAGGAAGGTCAGCATCTGGTGGCGGATGCTCAGGCGATCCAGCTTCTCGCCGCTGTCCTTGTCCGCCTCGGTCAGCATCAGGTCCAGCACGTCGCCTTTGGATCCCACTTCGGCGGACGAGATCCGTTCGGAGATGATCGAATCAGCCAGGTCGTTGAGGAAGCTGATGTTCTTCTTGTACTCGCTGCGTCCCTTGATGGCCTCGTAGAGGTCCTGGCCGGGCAGCCGGCTGGGCCGGTTGACGCATTCGGCGATCACCTCTTCGAGTGCCGTCACGATCGGCGGCATGTCGTGCCGGTAGAACGACCCCGGCCGGTAGCTGAAACACACCAGGCAGATGGTGTCGAAGGTCAGCTTGGTCATATCGGTGACCACGTCGACCGGGTCGCCCGGGTTCAGCCGCGCCCATTTCATCACCAACTGGTCGGCGATGTCGGCCATCTTCTCGGTGTAGCCCTTGATGGCCTGCGGGGCGAACGCGGGCAACAGGATGTTGTGCGCCTTCTTCCACGCCGGCTCCTGGGTCCAGGACGTGAAGATCGCGTCTCCGACGACCTCACGCATCGCGACGAGTTCGGGGGAGTTGTTCTTCTCGAAGCGGGTCTCGTCGAGACACTCCTGGGCGATGTCGCCGCCGGAGACCACGACCATGTCGTGTCCGGGAGTGACCAGGTGATAGATCGGCCCGAGTTCGTCGGCGAGATCCATCATGGCCTGGGTGGGGTGCTCGGCGTCGAGATGCAGCGCGTCGCCGAGAACCGGCACCCTGTTCGACGGACGTGGGATCTCTTCGAACTCAGAACTCATGCGGCCCTGCCTTTCTCAATGCGCTGGTGCGTTTGGTGACGGCGAGTCGGGCTCGGGCGCTTCGCCCCGGGCGCGACGGACTGGGAGGACGAGCAGCGGGATGGCCACCAGGGCCAGGCTCAGGGCGGTGAAGCCGAGCCGGGCCCAGTGCTCGTCGGGACCGGCGATCGCGCCGCCGAGCGCGGGAGCGATGCTGCCGGCGACCAGGCTGGCGGCGCCGGCGATCACCACCAGCTGGCCGGATCGGGTGTCGAGTTCGGCGGCCAGCGCCAACAGCAGCGGGCTCAGGCAGAAGAAGGCGATGTTCACCGCGAGGAATCCGATGGTGAACGGTGCCGGACCGGTCGAGGTGCCGACGAGCAGATTGCCGACCGCCAGCACGACGACCGCGGGGACGACGATGAGCATCTTCGACACCCGGCCGCCCAGCGCCAGGGTCAGTCCGGATCCGATCAGGCCGACGAGCTGGGACAGGCCCAGGAACGTCGAGGTGAACTCCGTGGACAGCCCGGCCCGCTCACCGATGGATTGCGCATAGGTCCAGATCATCATGTTGCCGACGTTCATCAGCAGCAGCGCACCCACCAGCAGAGCCGCCGGGAACGCGGTCGCGCCCGCAGCCGGGCGCGGCCCCGTGCCGGTCGCCGGGTCGGCCTTGGGCAGCGTGCGCACGTCGGGCAGCCGCAGGATGAAGACGACGCAGAGCAGTTCGGCCGCGGCCATGCCCAGGTAGATGCCTTCGTGGGGCCACGCGTCGTGCAGCATGGGTCCCAGCGTCAGCATCGCGGCCCCGGCCAGCATCCAGCTGATCGTGACGATGCTGAACGCCCGCTCGGGGTATCGGGCGTAGGCCAGCGCCGAGTTGGCCGCCGCGTAGCTCAGGCCGGCGCCCAGCCCCATCACGATCTGCAGGGCCAACACCGCCCAGAAGCTGCCCGACAGTCCCGTCAGGGCCAGGCACAGCGCGGTGAGCACGGCGCCGCCCACCCCGAGGGCCCGGCGGTCCAGGCGTGGCAGCAGTGGCAGCACGGCCAGCGCGGCCACCGCCACTCCGGTCTGGCCGGCCGCGACGAGTACCCCGGCGTACTGGGTGCCGAAGCTGAACTCCTTGGCGAACGAGATCGCGAGCAGGGGAGACAGAAAGGTGGTCAGGAAGCCGGCGACCATCATGCCGGCCGCGCCTACCACCAGGCCACGATGTTCAGCGGGTGCGGCGCTGGCGGTGGCGGACATCGCGGCAGAGCATATGGCGCGTCGCCCGAACCTGCAGGGCATCGTCTCAGGATGTGATGAAGATGTCCGGTGCCGGCTGGCCGGACGGCGGTGGCGGCCGAATGTCGCGCGGCGACGACGAGCCGCCGGCGATGCCGCCGTGGTGTCCGAGGGGGGACTTGAACCCCCACGCCCGTTAATAGGGCACTAGCACCTCAAGCTAGCGCGTCTGCCATTCCGCCACTCGGACCTGCTTTGGGCAGCTAAGGCTAACGGATCAGCCGCCTCGGACCCAAACCACGGGCTGGGGCCGCCCGGGATCAATGGTAGGAAAGGGACTGTGCCAGGACCACAGACCCCCAGCGACGAGGTCGTCGACATCGTCAGCAGGTTGATCCGGTTCGACACCTCCAACACCGGAGACCCCGCCACCACCAAGGGTGAGGCCGAGTGCGCGCGCTGGGTGGCCGAGCAGCTGACCGAGGTGGGCTTCACCTGTGAACACGTCGAGGCCGGGGCGCCGGGCCGGGCCAACGTGTTCGCCCGGCTGCCCGGGGCCGACCCGTCCCGCGGTGCCCTGATGCTGCACGGGCACCTCGACGTGGTGCCCGCCGAGGCCGCCGACTGGAGTGTGCACCCGTTTTCGGGGGCGGTCGAGGACGGCTACGTCTGGGGCCGCGGCGCCGTCGACATGAAGGACATGGTCGGGATGATCATCGCGGTCGCCCGGCACTTCAAGCGGGCGGGCATCACCCCGCCGCGTGATCTGGTCTTCGCGTTCGTCTCCGACGAGGAGGCGGGTGGCACCTACGGCTGCAAATGGCTGGTGGAGAACCGCCCGGATCTGTTCGCCGGGGTGACCGAGGCGGTCGGCGAGGTGGGCGGCTTCTCGTTGACGGTGCCGCGCCGCGACGGCGGCGAACGGCGCCTCTACCTGGTCGAAACCGCTGAGAAGGCGATGCTGTGGATGCGCCTGACCGCGCGGGCCCGGGCCGGTCACGGGTCGATGGTGCACGACGACAACGCCGTCACCGCCGTGGCCGAGGCCGTCGCCAAACTCGGCAGGCACCGCTTCCCGGTGGTGCTCACCGACTCGGTCGAGCAGTTCCTGACCGCGGTGGGGGAGGAGACCGGGTACGCATTCGATCCGGCTGCGCCCGACATCGAAGGCACGGTCGCCAAGCTCGGGGGTATCGCGCGAATCGTGGGAGCCACGCTGCGCGACACCGCCAACCCGACCATGCTCAAGGCGGGATACAAGGCCAACGTGATCCCGGCGACGGCCGAGGCGGTGGTGGACTGCCGGGTACTGCCCGGGCGGCTGGCCGAGTTCGAGCGCGAGGTCGACGAATTGATCGGCCCCGACGTGCAGCGTGAATGGATCACCGACCTGCCCTCCTATGAGACGCCGTTCGACGGTGAGCTGGTCGCGGCGATGAACGCGGCGATCCTGGCGGCCGACCCCGAAGCCCGCACCGTTCCGTACATGCTCTCCGGGGGCACCGATGCAAAACACTTCGCCCGTTTGGGTATTCGCTGTTTCGGCTTCGCGCCGTTGCGGCTGCCGCCCGACCTGGACTTCGCCGCGTTGTTCCACGGCGTCGATGAACGGGTACCCGTCGACGCGTTGGCGTTCGGCGCGCAGGTCCTCGAGCACTTCCTGCTGAACTGCTGATACCACGATTGAAAGGACAGATCGCCCATGGCTTTTCCGTACAACCCCTATGAGTTTCTGCCCGAGCTGCCCACTTTCACGGTGACCTCGGAGTCGTTCGGCGACGGCCAGCCGATGGCCAACGATCAGGTCAGCGGCATCATGGGTGCCGGCGGGTCGGACGTCTCGCCCCAGTTGAGCTGGTCGGGTTTCCCCGAGCAGACCCGCAGCTTCGCGGTCACCGTCTACGACCCGGACGCGCCGACGGCGTCGGGTTTCTGGCACTGGGCGGTGTTCAACCTGCCCGCCACCGTCACCGATCTACCGGCCGGTGTCGGCGATGGTAGCGGGTTGCCCGGCAGCGCAGTCACTTTGGCCAACGATGCCGGTCTCAAGCGCTTCCTCGGCGCCGCTCCACCGCCGAATCACGGGCCGCACCGCTACATCGTCGCCGTACACGCCGTCGACGTCGAGAAGCTCGAGGTGCCCGCCGAGGCGACCCCCGCCTACCTGGGTTTCAACCTGTTCAGCCATGCCATCGCCCGCGCGCTGATCACCGGCACCTACGAACAGAAGTGATTTCGGTGTGGTTGTCGTCGCCCAGCGACGACAACCACACCGAAATCACTGGGCAGCTGAACCGACTGCGTCGGCCAGGCTGGTGAACCCGTTGTCGTGCAGGCGGCGGGCGATGCCGTCGTTGATGGACTTGGCCCACAGCCCGCCGCCGTAGACGAACCCGGTGTAGCCCTGCAGCAGTGCGGCTCCCGCGGTGATGCGCTCCCATGCGTCGTCGGCGGTTTCGATGCCGCCGACGTTGATGAGCACGAGGCGGCCCCCCACCCGGCGGTAGAGACGGCGCAGCACTTCGGCGGAGCGTCGGGCCACCGGCGGCCCGGACACCCCGCCGGGGCCGAGTTCGGCGACTCCCGGTGTCGCGAGGCCCTCCCGCGAGACCGTGGTGTTGGTCGCCACGATGCCGGCCAGGCCCAGTTCCACCGCCAGATCGGCGATCAGGTCGATGTCGTCGTCGGCCAGATCGGGGGCGATCTTGACCAGCACCGGCGTCGTGGTCTGCGCCAGCACGGCGGCCAGGATGGGGCGCAACGCCTCGACCGACTGCAGGTCGCGCAGGCCGGGTGTGTTCGGCGAGCTGACGTTGACCACCAGGTATGCCGCCAGCGGGCCGAGCAGCCGGGCGCTCTCGGCGTAGTCGTCGGCGGCCTGCTCGGGTGGTGTGACCTTGGTCTTGCCGATGTTGACGCCGATCGGCACCTCGGGGACGTGGCGGGTCAGCTGCGCCGCCAGCGCCCCGGCGCCGTGGTTGTTGAACCCCATCCGGTTGAGCAGCGCGCGGTCGGCGGGGAGCCGGAAGAGCCTCGGGGGCGGGTTGCCCGGCTGGGGACGCGCGGTCACCGTGCCGAGCTCGGCGTACCCGAAGCCCAGTGCGCCCCAGGTGCGCAGGCCCAGCCCGTCCTTGTCGAATCCGGCCGCGAGGCCCATCGGGGCGGGGAACCGCACGCCGAACACCGTGCTGGCCAATACCGGATCATGCGGGCGCAGCACACGCGACATCGCCCGGCGCAGCGGCGGTGCGGCAGTGGCCGCGCGCAGCCCGCCGAACACCACCGTGTGGATCCGTTCCGGTTCCACTGTGAACAGCACCCGGCGCAGCGCTCGATACATCGGTCGTCCCTCGGTCACGCGAGCTGGTCGGGGGAGTGCGGGGGCTGGGGACGCTTCTTGCGGCGCAGCAGCACCCGGCGGCTGCCGTCGGTGTAGAGCCGGACCCGGGTCAACTCCCAGCCGCGGTACTCGGCCTCGATCGACAGCCGGATCGACGCGCTGACGCGGGTCACATCCGGCGGCAGCCGCAGCGGGATCCACTCGTATTCACCCGGGTCCTCCGAGACCACCTCGTCCCAGGCGGCCGGCATCCGGCCGCGGGAGCCCCGGCTCATCGGGCTGCTCGGCTCTTCGCGCAGGCGCTCATCGGGCTGCTCGGCTCTTCGCGCAGGCGCTCATCGCGTACCGGCCTGCGGGATCACCTGGACACCCGCACCCGCGCCCGACACCACGTACAGGGTGCCGGCGGCATCGTCGAAGGCCAGCGAGTTCGGCTGCTGCACGGTTCGATAACGCACCTTCTCGACGGGGATTCCGGTCGCAAGATCGTAACCAACCACGGTGTTGGTCGCCGTCTGGGCGACCCAGACCAGCGCCGGTGTGTCGCCGCCGGAGGCGGTCAGCCCGTACGGGGCGTCCGGCACCGGGTAGCGCTGCCGCAGCATCAGCGGATCCACCCCGTAGACCAGCAGTTCCCCGCCACGGGTGTCGGCGACCAGCACCCGCCCCGCCGGATCGGCGGTCATGGTGGTGGCCCCCTCGCCGGCGCGCAGGGCGTGTTCGGCGGCGGTGCCGTCGGCGTTGAGGCTGGTCACCGAGGTCTGGCCACGGTCCAGCACCACTGCGGTGTCGCCCTGGGTGACGATGCTGTCGACCCGCGCGAAGATCTTCAGCTGCGCTCCGACGGTGCGCTCGGAGTCCAGGGTGTACACGGTGCCGTCGGCGCTGCCCAGCACCAACCGGCCGTCGGCACGCCTGCTCACCGCGGTGAAGTCGACCCCGTCGTGGCCTTCGACGCCGATCCGCTCGGCCGCGCCCGCGGCGACGTCGAGGCGGTAGTAGCCGCCGCGGGTGGCCAGGAACACCGTGCCGTCCCCGGTTCCGGCCAGGGCGGTGGCCACCGAGTCGAGACGCACCTGCTCCGGGGTGCCCGGCGCAGCGAACACCGTTACCATCGAACCCGCCTGGTCAGACGGGCTCAGAATCACCAGCGATCGCGTTGCCGCGTCGAACAGCGCAGCCTGGGCGTCGGCGGCCAGCGGCCACACCCGCCCGGCCGGGTCGGTGCCGGCGGGCGGCGACGCCGCGGCGCTCGCCGGGGTGATCGTGGGCGGTGGAGCGTCGACGGGATTCGAGGAACAGGCCACCAGTACGCTTGCCAGTGCTGCCACTGCGGGCAGAACCAGCAGCGCCGGTATGTTTGTGCAGCGCGGCAAGGGGTAGCTCTCGGTTGTGCGGGTGAAACCTGATCGAACGGCCAGTGTATTCAACTCGTGATGGCCGAATCGGCCGAGTCTGCACCGCCTATTTACGTAAGTGAAGGTATGGTACGGAACATGACCCTTCTTGCAGATAGCGATATGAATGGTCAGGGGTTTGCTGTCGAGGACATCACCACCGGTGTCCACGCCAGCGGATTCGGGCAGGTCGGCGACGGACGCAGCTTCTCGTTCCACATCGAGCGGCAGGCTCTCGTCGTCGAGGTGTACCGGCCGCGGCTGCGCGGCCCGGTTCCTCAGGCCGAGGATGTGGTCGCGACCGCGACCCGCAAGCTCACCGACATCGACCTGTCCGACGAGCGCAGCATGACCGCGGCGGTGCGTGATGCCGTCGCCGACGCGCAGCCGGTACCGCGCAACGCCCGCTGACCCCGGCTCACGGTACGGTCGTCTCCGTGACGGACGTGCCCGCGATGTCCTGGTTGCAGGTCGTCGTCCTGTCGGTCCTGCAGGGTCTGACCGAGTTCCTGCCGGTTTCCTCCTCCGGCCACCTGGCCATCGCATCGCGGGTGTTCTTCGACGACGACGCCGGTGCGTCGTTCACCGCGGTCAGCCAGCTGGGCACCGAGGCGGCCGTGCTCGTCTTCTTCGCCCGCGACATCGTGCGGATCGTCAAATCCTGGTGGGCGGGCCTGTTCGCCGCCGCCCGCCGCGACGCCGACTACTGGCTGGGCTGGTGGGTGATCATCGGCACCATCCCGATCAGTGTGGTGGGTCTGCTGTTCAAGGACGAGATCCGCACCGGGGCACGCAACCTGTGGCTGGTGGCCACCGCGCTCATCGTGTTCTCGCTGGTGATCGCCGCCGCCGAGTACGCCGGCCGGCAGACCCGCACCGTCGAGAAACTCACCTGGAAGGACGCCGTGATCGTCGGCCTGGCCCAATGCCTGGCCCTGATCCCCGGAGTGTCCCGTTCCGGCGCCACCATCAGCGCGGGCCTGTTCCTCGGGATGCACCGCGAGCTGGCCGCGCGGTTCGGGTTCCTGCTGGCCATCCCCGCGGTGTTCGCCTCGGGCCTGTTCTCGCTGCCCGACGCGTTTGCACCGGTCGGCGAGGGGATGAGCGCCACCGGCGCCCAGCTGCTGGTCTCGACGATCATCGCGTTCGTGGTCGGTTTCGCCGCCATCGCCTGGTTCCTGCGCTTCCTGGTGGGGCACAGCATGTACTGGTTCGTCGGCTACCGGATTGCGCTGGGTGCGGTGGTACTGGTGCTGCTGTCGACCGGGGTGGTGGCCGCGACATGACCACGGCGCGCGAGGAGGCGAGATGACCGACGAGCGCTTGCGCGAGGAGCAGACATGACCGACGAGCGCTTGCGCGAGGAGCAGACATGACAGTTCTACTGCTGCGTCACGGACGCTCCACGTCGAACACCGCCCACACGCTGGCGGGACGCTCGGCCGGGGTGGACCTCGACGACCGCGGCCGCGAGCAGGCCGCCGCGCTGGTCGAGCGGATCGGGTCGCTGCCGATCCGCGCCATCGTGCGCTCACCGCTGCTGCGGTGCGGGCGCACGGTCGAACCGCTGGCCGCCGCCCTCGGCGTGGAGCCGGTGGTCGAAGACCGCCTCGCCGAGGTCGATTACGGCGCGTGGACCGGCCGCAAGATCGGTGAGCTGGTCAAAGAACCGTTGTGGGCGGTGGTGCAGCAGCAGCCCAGCGCCGCGGTGTTCCCGGACGGTGAGGGCCTGGCCGCGGTGCAGGCCCGCGCGGTCGCGGCGGTGCGCGAACACGACCGCAGGCTGGCCGACGAACACGGCAACGATGTGCTCTGGATCGCCTGCACCCACGGTGACGTGATCAAGGCGGTGCTGGCCGACGCACTGGGCACCCACCTGGACAGTTTCCAGCGGATCAACGCCGACCCGGCCTCGGTCAGCGTCATCCGGTACACGACGCTGCGCCCGTTCGTCGTCCACGTCAACCACACCGGAGCCGCGCTGAACGCGGCGCTCGCCGCCGCGCCCGAGGCCGGCAAGTCCGAAACCGGCGGTGTGCCCACCGGCGACGCCGTGGTGGGTGGCTCGGCGGAGTGATCACCGACGGTGCGATTACGGCTCACGTGGCATAACCGGTATTTTGGACACTGCCATGGCCCGCGAAATCCACGTCTTCCGAACTCCCGACCGCTTCGTGGCCGGCACCGTCGGGCAGCCCGGAAACCGGACCTTCTACCTGCAGGCCGTCCACGACAAGCGCGTGATCTCGGTGATTCTGGAAAAACAGCAAGTGGAAGTGCTCGCCGAGCGGATCGCGGCGCTGCTGCTCGAGATCAACCGCCGGTTCGGCACCCCGATCCCGCCGGAAACCGATGAGGTGGAGGACCTCAGCCCGCTGGTCACGCCGGTCGACGCCGAGTTCCGGGTCGGCACCATGGGGCTGGGCTGGGACTCCGAGGCGCAGACGGTGGTGGTCGAACTGCTCGCCGTCTCCGAGACCGAGTTCGATGCGTCGGTGGTGCTCGACGACTCCGAGGAAGGCCCGGATGCGGTCAGGGTGTTCCTGACCCCCGAGTCGGCCCGTGAGTTCGCGACGCGGTCGAACCGCGTCATCTCGGCCGGACGTCCACCCTGCCCGTTGTGCGACGAGCCGCTGGATCCCGAGGGGCACACCTGTGTGCGCACCAACGGGTACCGGCGCGGTGAGCTGGCCGAAGTCGACGATGACGACGGCATCTGATCCCGAAGCGCACGACGCTGCCGCCGAGGAGGTGCTGCGTCGCGGCGAGCTGAACGTCATCGGCCGGATCCGCTCGGCGAGCAACGCCACCTTCCTGTGCGAGGCCAACCTGGCCGAACTGACCGTGCACTGTGTGTACAAGCCGGTGGCGGGGGAGGCTCCGCTGTGGGACTTCCCGGACGGCACGCTGGCCGGCCGCGAACTCGCCGCCTACCTGGTCTCGGCGGCGCTGGGTTGGGATGTGGTGCCGTTGACCATCATTCGCGACGGCCCAGCCGGAGCTGGGATGCTGCAGCGCTGGGTCGACCAGCCCGGAGACGACCCGGACCTCGGTGCGCCCGCGGGCACCGGCCCGGAACTGGTCGACCTGCTGCCCGCGGGCCGGATCCCGGCCGGGTTCCTGCCGGTGCTGCAGGCCTACGACTACGCCGGTGACGAAGTGACCCTGGTGCACGCCGACGACGAGCGGCTGCACCGCCTGGCGGTGTTCGACGTGCTGATCAACAACGCCGACCGCAAGGGCGGTCACGTGCTGTGCGGCCGGGACGGCCGGGTCTACGGCGTCGACCACGGCGTGAGCCTGCACGTCGAGGACAAGCTGCGCACGGTGTTGTGGGGGTGGGCCGGCAAAGCGGTCGATGATCGGATCATCGCGGATGTCGCCGCGCTGCGCGAGCTCCTCGACGGCGGGCTGGCCGAGCAGCTGTGCGGTCACATCACCGATCGTGAGGTTGTTGCGTTGCGGTCCAGAGTCGTTGCCCTACTGGCTAATCCGGTGATGCCCAGCCCTGATCGGCGGCGCCCGATACCGTGGCCGGCGTTCTGAAGTGATCTACTGATCCGGTGACGACCCGTACCGATGCGGCGCTGGCCGCCGACATTGCAGCCGAGGCCGGTGAGCTGCTGCTGGCGATGCGTGAGCAGATCGGCTTCGGGGATTTCTATGATCCGTATTCGCTCGGTGATGCCGGCGACATGCGGGCGAACACGCTGATCCTGGACCGGCTGCACCGGGAGCGGCCACACGATGCGGTGCTTTCCGAGGAGGCGGCCGACGACGTCTCGCGCGTCGACGCCGACCGGGTCTGGATCGTCGACCCGGTGGACGGCACCCACGAGTACTCGATGCCCGGTCGGTCCGACTGGGCGGTGCACATCGCACTGTGGCAACGCGGCGCGGAGGGGGCCGGCGGCACGATCACCGATGCGGCGGTGGCCCTGCCGGCCCGGGGTGAGGTCTACCGCAGCGACACCGTCACACCCCCGCCGCCGCGCGCCGACGGCCCGATCCGGATCACCGCGAGCTCGAACCGTCCCCCCGCGGTGCTGTGGCACCTGCGGGATCGCCTCGACATCCAGTTGATCCGGATCGGGTCGGCGGGGGCCAAGGCGATGGCGGTGGTCCGCGGCGACGTCGACGCCTACGTGCACGCCGGCGGGCAGTGGGAATGGGACTCGGCGGCCCCGGCCGGGGTGCTGTGGGCGGCGGGGATGCACGCCTCGCGGCTCGGTGGCGCCCCGCTGATCTACAACCGGCGCGACCCCTACCTGCCGGATCTGCTGATGTGCCGGCCCGAACTGGCCTCGTTGCTGTTGACCGAGATCAACGCGGCCCACCGGCGTTGAGCGCGGGGAATGAAACCGCCGTCCGCATTGTCGGATCGGGGGATGTCTAGAGTCGACGCCATGCAACCGTGGTCTGCGCCGAGCGTCCCGACCCTGCCGGGTCGCGGGCCGGCGCTTCGGCTCTACGACAGCGCCGACCGTCAGGTGCGTCCGGTGACACCGGGGCCCACCGCCACCATGTACGTGTGCGGAATCACCCCGTACGACGCGACCCACCTGGGCCACGCCGCGACCTACCTGACCTTCGACCTGGTGAACCGGCTGTGGCTCGACGCCGGCCACGACGTGCACTTCGTGCAGAACATCACCGACGTCGACGACCCGCTGTTCGAGCGGGCGCAGCGGGACGGGGTGGACTGGCGTGAGCTGGCCGACCGCGAGACCGCGCTGTTCAGCGAGGACATGGCGGCGATGCGGGTGCTGCCGCCGCGCGACTACATCGCCGCCACCGAATCGATCGCCGAGGTCATCGAGGTCGTCGAGAAGATGCTCGCCTCCGGGGCCGCCTACGTCGTCGACGATGCGCAGTACCCCGACGTGTACTTCCGCGCCGGGGCCACGCTGCAGTTCGGCTACGAGTCGGGCTATGACCGCGACACCATGCTGACCCTGTCGGCCGAGCGTGGCGGTGACCCCGGGCGGGCCGGTAAGCGGGATCCGCTCGACGCGCTGTTGTGGCGGGTCGAGCGCCCGGGGGAGCCGAGCTGGCCGTCCCCGTTCGGCGCCGGACGGCCGGGCTGGCACGTCGAGTGCGCCGCCATCGCACTCAGCCGTATCGGGACGGTGCTCGACATCCAGGGCGGCGGCAGCGATCTGATCTTCCCGCACCACGAGTTCTCCGCCGCGCACGCCGAATGCGTGACCGGGGAGCGGCGGTTCGCCCGTCACTACGTGCACGCCGGGATGATCGGCTGGGACGGGCACAAGATGTCCAAGAGCCGGGGCAACCTGGTGCTGGTGTCGGGGCTGCGCGCCGAGGGGGTCGATCCCGCGGCCATCCGGTTGGGCCTGCTGGCCGGGCACTACCGTGAGGACCGGTTCTGGAGCCAGGAGGTCCTCGACCAGGCCCGGACCCGGCTGCACCGGTGGCGCAGCGCCACCACGCTGGCGGGGGCCCCGGACGCCACCGATGTCGTCGCACGGCTCAGGCGCTACCTCGCCGACGATCTCGATACTCCCAAAGCGCTTGCCGCCCTTGATGGCTGGACCACCGATGCGCTGTCCTACGGAGGGCACGACAGCACCGCCGGAGCCGCCGTGGCCACGGCGGTCGACGCGCTGCTGGGCGTTGCGCTCTGACCTTCTGACTGCGTACCCGGAATCGGCCATCGAGCTCGCCGCCGGCGAGTAGGTTGCGGTTCATGGGATCGGTGGCCGGAAAAACCGTCTTCATCACCGGCGGCGCGCGGGGAGTGGGCGCCGAGGTGGCCCGCCGGCTACATGCCCGCGGAGCCCGCTTGGTGCTCACCGACCTCGACGGGGAACCGCTGTCCGAACTCGCCGCGGAGCTGGACGGCGACCGGGTGCTCACCGCCGTCGCCGACGTGAGAAGCCTCACGGCGATGCAGGATGCCGCCGCCGCGGCGGTCGACCGGTTCGGCGGCATCGACGTGGTGCTGGCCAACGCCGGCATCACGACGTACGGATCGGTGCAGCAGGTCGACCCGGAGGCGTTCCAGACGCTGATGGACGTCAACGTCACCGGGGTGTTCCACACGGTGCGCGCGACCCTGCCCACGGTGCTCGACCGGCGCGGCTACGTGCTGATCGTCTCATCGCTGGCCGCCTACGCCGCCGCTCCCGGGTTGGCCCCCTACAACGCCGCCAAGGCGGCCGTCGAGCACTTCGCCAACGCGCTGCGGTTGGAGGTGGCTGCACGCGGCGTCGACGTCGGCTCGGCGCACATGTCCTGGATCGACACCCCGCTGGTGCGCGACGCCGAGGCGGACCTGCCGACCTTCGGGGAGATGCTGTCCAGGCTGCCGTTCCCGCTGAACCAGACGACCTCGGTGCAGGCCTGCGGCGACGCCTTCGTCGCCGGTATCGAACAGCGCAAGCGCCAGGTCAACTGCCCGGGCTGGGTGGGTCTGCTGCGCTGGCTGCGCCCGGTGCTGTCCACCGCGCTGGTGCAGAACCGGGTGCTGGGGTTCATCCCGGACCTGCTTCCCAGGATGGATGCCGAGGTGGCGGCGCTGGGTCGGTCGATGGGGTTGCGCACCAAGGAGCTGGAAGACCGCTGACCCCGGGGGCGCCTAGCGCCCCCGTCTGCGCAGGTAGCGTTCGAACTCCGCGGCCAGCGCGTCGCCGTCGATCTTGCCGATCGCCTCGCTCATATCGACCTCGGCGTCGCCGCGCTCCTCCAGGGACTGAACGTACTCGGCGATCTCGTCGTCCTCGGAGGTCATTTCGGTGACCGCCTGCTCCCACTCCTCGGCCTGCGCGGGCAGGTCGCCCAGCGGTACCTCGATGTCGAGCACGTCCTCGACCCGTCGCAGCAGCGCGACCGTCGCCTTCGGGTTCGGCGGCTGCGACACATAGTGCGGAACCGCCGCCCAGAACGTCACCGCGGGGATCCCGGCCTGCACACAGGCGTCCTGGAACACCCCGGCGATCCCGGTGGGCCCCTCGTATCGGGTCTCTTCCAACCCGAACGTCTTGGCCGAATCCGCCGAGTACGCCGCTCCGGACACCGGAACCGGCCTGGTGTGGGGGGTGTCGGCGAGCAGCGCCCCGAGGATCACCACGGTCTGCGCGTTGAGTTTCTCGGAGATGGTCAGCAGTTCGGCGCAGAACGTCCGCCAGCGCATGTTGGGCTCCACGCCGTGCATCAGCACGATGTCGCGATCGCTGCCCGGCGGCCGGCAGTGCGAGATCCGCATCGACGGCCACACCAGTTCCCGCGTCACGCCGTCGACCTGCCGAATCACCGGCCGGTTGACCTGATAGTCGTAGTAGGACTCGTCGTCGATCTGTACGACCTGCTGGGCGTCCCAGACCGAGTCCAGGTGCTGCACCGCATCGCTGGCGGCGTCACCGGCGTCGTTCCAGCCTTCGAAGGCTGCGACGACAATGGTGTCGTGCAGGTCGGGCAGATCGGATCCCATGGGACCGCGGAAATCCGAGGGGGTCACCAAGCCAGCGTAAGCCCTGCGTGGGCGAGATGGCGGGCATCGACCCGCACCCCGGTTCGCGTCGGCCGGCGCACCGGGGTCGATGGGGTGGTGGGGCACCCGACTACCCTGGCTCTGTGGTTGCCCCGAACGACATCGCCGGCCGGGTCGGATACCGCGCGCGGCGGGGCAGCGTGATCGGCGAGCGGGTCAGCGTCGATCGCGCCGACGATATGGGCGTCCAGACGTCGATCTGGCGACGACGTAGACTTTTCTGGGTCGAGAGGCGTTGCAACGGTCTCCGGTCCTGCCGGTAGCCGCCACGCTCGACGAAGTCAAGGACGCCTTCCGTTACGGAAGGAGCGCACGTGAACGCCGTTGATTCGGTCACTTTCGAGCCGAACATCCGCCCTGACTGCACCGATGAGCTGAGCGCGGCGCTGCACCGGCGCATCCTGGTGATCGACGGTGCGATGGGCACGGCGATCCAGCGCGATCGCCCCGACGAGGCCGGCTACCGCGGCGACCGTTTCACCGAGTGGCCGACCGCGCTCCAGGGAAACAACGATCTGCTCAACCTGACCCAGCCGCAGATCATCGAGGGGATCCATCGCGAATACCTCGAGGTGGGTGCCGACATCATCGAGACGAACACGTTCAACGCGAACGCGGTGTCGATGGCCGACTACGACATGTCCGAGTTGAGCTACGAGCTGAACTACGCCGGCGCCGTCCTGGCCCGCAAGGCCGCCGACGAGTTCAGCACCCCGGACAAGCCCCGTTACGTCGCCGGCACGCTCGGGCCGACGACCCGGACCGCGTCGATCTCGCCGGACGTCAACGATCCCGGAGCCCGCAACGTCTCCTACGACCAGCTCGTCGCCGCCTACCTCGAAGCCGCCAACGGGCTGGTCGACGGTGGATGCGACCTCATCCTCGTGGAGACGATCTTCGACTCGCTGAACGCCAAGGCGGCGGTGTTCGCCGTCGAGACGCTGTTCGAGGAGCGTGGGCGCCGCTGGCCGGTGATCATCTCGGGCACCATCACCGACGCCTCCGGGCGGACGTTGTCCGGTCAGGTCACCGAGGCGTTCTGGAACTCGATCAGGCACGCCAAGCCGATCGCGATCGGACTCAACTGTGCCCTCGGCGCGCCCGAGATGCGGCCCTACATCGCCGAGATGGCGCGGATTGCGGACACCTTCGTCTCCTGCTATCCGAATGCCGGCCTGCCCAACGCGTTCGGCGAGTACGACGAGTCCCCGGAACGCCAGGCCAGCTACATCGCCGAGTTCGCCGAAGCCGGCCTGGTCAACCTGGTCGGTGGCTGCTGCGGCACGGCGCCGCCGCACATCGCCGAGATCGCCAAGGTCGTCGAGGGCAAGACGCCGCGCGAACTGCCGGAGATCCCGGTGGCCACCCGGCTGTCGGGCCTGGAGCCGCTCAACATCACCGACGACTCGCTGTTCGTCAACATCGGCGAGCGCACCAACATCACCGGTTCGGCCCGGTTCCGCAACCTGATCAAGGCCGAGGACTACGACACCGCTCTGTCGGTGGCCCTGCAGCAGGTCGAGGTCGGTGCGCAGGTCATCGACATCAACATGGACGAGGGCATGATCGACGGCGTCGCCGCGATGGACCGGTTCACCAAGCTGATCGCGGCCGAGCCGGACATCAGCCGGGTCCCGGTGATGATCGACTCCTCCAAGTGGGAGGTCATCGAGGCCGGTCTGAAGAACGTGCAGGGCAAGCCGATCGTCAACTCGATCTCCCTGAAGGAGGGCGAGGAGAAGTTCGTCCGTGAGGCTCGGATGTGCCGCAAGTACGGCGCCGCCGTGGTCGTGATGGCCTTCGACGAGCAGGGGCAGGCCGACAACCTGGAGCGCCGCAAGGAGATCTGCGGGCGCGCCTACCGGATCCTGGTCGACGAGGTCGGCTTCCCGGCCGAGGACATCATCTTCGACCCGAACTGCTTTGCGCTGGCCACCGGCATCGAGGAGCACGCGACCTACGGGATCGACTTCATCGAGGCCTGCGCCTGGATCAAGGAGAATCTGACCGGGGTGCACATCTCCGGCGGTATCTCGAACGTGTCCTTCTCGTTCCGCGGCAACAACCCGGTCCGCGAGGCGATCCACGCGGTGTTCCTGTTCCACGCCATCAAGGCCGGTCTGGACATGGGCATCGTCAACGCCGGAGCGCTGGTGCCCTACGACTCCATCGACGCCGAGTTGCGGGACCGCATCGAGGACGTCGTGCTGAACCGGCGCGAGGACGCCGCCGAGAGACTGCTGGAGATCGCCGAGTGGTTCAACAGCAAGGAAGAGGCCGGTGATGCGCAGGTCGCGGAATGGCGCAGCCTGCCCGTGCGCGAGCGGATCACCCACGCCCTGGTCAAGGGCATCGACGCCCACGTCGACGACGACACCGAGGAGTTGCGGGCCGAGATCGCCGACGCCGGTGGTCGCCCCATCGAGGTGATCGAGGGCCCGCTGATGGACGGCATGAACGTCGTCGGTGAACTCTTCGGCGCCGGCAAGATGTTCCTGCCCCAGGTGGTGAAGTCGGCCCGGGTGATGAAGAAGGCCGTCGCGTACCTGCTGCCGTTCATCGAGAAGGAAAAAGAGGAGTCCGGCGCCACCGCCGGCAAGGACACCAACGGCACCATCATCATGGCGACCGTCAAGGGGGACGTCCACGACATCGGCAAGAACATCGTCGGGGTCGTCCTGCAGTGCAACAACTTCGAGGTGATCGACCTCGGGGTGATGGTGCCGGCCGAGAAGATCCTGGCCGCGGCCGACGAATACGACGCCGACATCATCGGGCTGTCCGGCCTGATCACCCCGTCGCTGGACGAGATGGTCAACTTCGCCGTCGAGATGGAGCGCAAGGGCCTGCAGATCCCGCTGCTGATCGGTGGCGCGACCACCTCGCGCGCCCACACCGCGGTGAAGGTCGCTCCGCGTCGCAGCGGCCCGGTGGTGTGGGTCAAGGACGCGTCGCGTTCGGTGCCGGTCGCCGCCGCGCTGCTCGACGACAGGCAGCGTCCGGGTCTGCTGGACGCCACCGCGGCCGACTACGCAGCCCTGCGCGAACGGCACGCCCAGAAGAACGAGCGGCCGATGCTGACGTTGGAGAAGGCCCGCGCCAACCGAACGCCGATCGAATGGGACGGCTACACCCCGCCGGCCCCCGCGCAGGGTGCCGGGGTCTACGAATTCCTCGACTACGACATCGCCGAGTTGCGCGAATACATCGACTGGCAGCCGTTCTTCAACGCCTGGGAGATGAAGGGCCGTTTCCCCGACATCCTGAACAACCCGGCGACAGGCGAGGCCGCCCGCAAACTGTACGACGATGCCCAGGAGATGCTCGACACCGCGATCAAGGAGAAGTGGCTGACCGCCAGCGGGGTGATCGGATTCTTCCCCGCCAACGCGGTCGGCTCGGGTATCGAAGACATCGAGGTCTACACCGACGACAGCCGCACCGAGGTGCTGACCACGCTGCACAACCTGCGCCAACAGGGGGAGCACCGCGACGGTATCCCGAACCGTTCGCTGGGCGACTTCGTCGCCCCCAAAGAGACCGGCCTGCCGGACTACGTCGGTGCCTTCGCCGTGACCGCGGGGCTGGGCAGCCAGGACAAGATCGTGGAGTTCAAGGCCGACCACGACGACTACAACGCGATCCTGCTGGAGTCGATCGCCGACCGGCTGGCCGAAGCGTTCGCCGAGCGCATGCACCAGCGTGTCCGCAAGGAATTCTGGGGATACCAGCCCGACGAGCAGCTCGACAACGAGGAACTCATCGGGGAGAAGTACCGGGGAATCCGGCCGGCTCCCGGCTACCCCGCCTGCCCGGAGCACACCGAGAAGACGACGCTCTTCGAGCTCCTGGACGTCACCGAGCGCACCGGCATCGAGCTGACCGAGTCGATGGCGATGTGGCCCGGTGCCGCCGTCAGCGGCTGGTACTTCTCGCACCCGCAGTCGCAGTACTTCGTGGTCGGCCGGTTGGCTCAGGACCAGGTCGCCGACTACGCCAAGCGCAAGGGCTGGACGCTGCAGGAGGCCGAGCGCTGGCTGGCTCCCAACCTCGGCTACAACCCCGAGGATTAGTGATCTCGGCGTGACCGGTCGCGCTCGGCGCGACCCGTCACGCCGAAATCACCGCTGCGAGAGGGTCCGCCACACCGTGGCCGGGGTCATCGGCAGATCACGCACCCGTGCCCCGCAGGCCCGGGCTACCGCATTGGCCAATGCGGGAGCCACCGGGTTGTACGGCGACTCGCTCATCGACTTGGCGCCCTGCGGCCCGAACTGGTCCCAGGTGTCGGCGAAGAGCACGTCAGTGACCGGAACGTCGGCCAGCTGCGGAATGTGATAGTTGCGCAGCACCTGGCTCAGCACGGTGCCGTCCGGGCCGATCAGCACCTGTTCGTAGAGAGCGGCGCCGATCGCCTGGGCGACACCGCCTTCGATCTGTCCGCGGCACTGCTCCGGGTTGATCACCACGCCGGCGTCGGCGGCCTGCACCGACTGCAGGATGCGCACCTCCCCGGTGTCGGGACTTACCGCCACCCGGAAGCCCTGCACGTTGAACGCCACTGAGCGCGGTGTGCCCTCGTGGCGCCCGCGACCGATCAGCGGGGTGGGCAGTTCGAAGAACTCGACGAGCCGGTCGCCGCACTGCACTCCGTGCGGGGTCAGCTCGCACAGGTGCGGTCCGGATCCGGTGAGCTCGCCCGCGGCGGCCAGCAGCGCCGACCGCAGGTCCCGGCATGCCGCCAGCACCGCGGCGCCGGCCACCACCGTCCCCGCAGAGCCGAACGCTCCGGTGTCGTAACTCGTTGCTTCGGTGTCGGATTGGTGGATCAACACCCGCTCCGGGGTGGTGTTCAGCTCGGTGGCGACCAATTGGGTGTGCACCGTGGTCGTGCCGTTGCCGAACTCCGCGGTACCCACCGACAGCAGGTAGTTCCCGTCGGGGGTGACCGCCACCGACGCCTCGGCGAAGTGCCCGCGGGGCGGGATGGTCGCGATCATCGCGATCGCCATCCCCTCGCCGACCGGCCACCCCGGCGGCCCGTCGACTCCGTTTCCGTCGGCCAGCGCGCGCTGCGTCAGGTCCAGGCACTGATCGAGGCCGTAGCTGCCGAAGGCGAGGTCGTCGTGCCCGACGTGGGCGTCGACGAACTCGTCGCCGGGCACCACCACGTTGCGCCGGCGCAACTCGAACGGGTCGATGCCCAGGCGCCCGGCCAGTTCGTCGAGCGCCGACTCCACCGCGAAGATCATCTGGCTGAGCCCGTAGCCGCGGAAGGCCCCCGACGGCAGGTTGTTGGTGTAGACGGACTGGGCGTCCACCCGCTTGTTGGGGCAGCGATACACCGACACCGACTCCGCGCAGCCGTGGAACATCACCCCGGGGCTGTGGTTGCCGTAGGCGCCCGCATCGGTCAGTACGTCGACGGCCAGTGCGGTCAGCACGCCGTCCGGGCCGGCTGCGGCGGTGACGTCGATTCGGAACGGGTGCCGGCACGGGGCCATCGTGAACTCGTCGGAGCGGGTGAACTCGTAGCGCACCGGGCGGCCCAGCCGCAGCACCGCGAGCGCGACGATGTCCTCGGTCAGCATCTCCTGTTTGCCGCCGAAGCCACCGCCGACGCGGCGGGTGAACACCTGCACCTCGTCGCGGGCGAGCCCGAACACGTGGCACAGTTCGTCGCGCACCAGGAACGGCACCTGGGAGCTGGTGCGCAGCACCAGCTTTCCGTCCTCGCCACGCCAGCCGGTGCTGCCGTGTGTTTCGAGGTGGCTGTGCTGCACCCGCTGGGTGGTGTAGCGCTGCTGGACCACCGCGCCGCCGGCCGAGACGCCGCTCCCCACCCCGGACAGGACGTCGCCGACACCGCCGTGCACCTCGGCGACGACGTTGCGGGACGGATCGGCGATCCGCGCGCCGGGGCCCTTGTCCGGGTGCAGCACCGGGGCGCCGGGGGCGCGGGCGGCCTCCGGATCGAACACCGCGGGCAGTTGCTCGTAGGTCACCGCGATGGCCCGGCAGGCCTGCTCGGCGATCGCGAGGCTGTCGGCGACGACCGCGGCGATCCGCTGCCCGACGAAGCGCACCGTGTCATCGAGGACCACCGTGTCGTCGGGGTCGTCGTTGCGGTCCTCGTGCCGGGCGGTGGAGAAGGCCACCGGGGGGCTGTCGTGGTGGGTGAGGACCAGGCGGACCCCGTCGATCGCCGCGGCCGCGGAGGTGTCGATCGTGACGATCCTGGCGTGGGCCACCGGACTGGTGAGCACCGCCAGATGCAGCAGGCCGGGCGGGTCGAAGTCCATCGTGTACTGCTCGGTCCCGGTGACGACCCGCAGTGCGGCGGGCGCGCCGACCGAGCGGCCGACGCCGCCGGACTTCTCGATGTTGACCTTGCCGCCCAACGCGTCGGTGATGGCGCGGTAGCCGGTGCAGCGGCACAGATTGCCCTTCAACGACTGGCGCAGGTCGCCGAGCTGGTCGTCGGTGAGCGCCGACGCCGTCGTGATCATCCCCGCGGTGCAGAAACCGCATTGGAACCCGCCGGCCTCGGCGAAGCGTTGCTGCAGCGGGTGCAGGTCGTCGGGGGTGCCCAGGCCGGCGACGGTGGTGACGTCGCGGTCGTCGGCGCGGAACGCCGGGAACACGCAGGAGTGCACGGCCCGGCCGTCGACCAGAACCGAACAGGCTCCGCAGTCGCCGGCATCGCAGCCCTTCTTCACCTCGAAGTGGCCGTGCTCGCGCAGGTAGGTCCGCAGGCACTGCCCGGGGCGCGGGTCCCCCTCGGTGGGTTCGCCGTTGACGCGGATGCTCATGCCAGCTCCCGGCGGATCTGCTCGGCCAGGACCAGCGTGACCGCGCGGCGCCAGTCCGGATCGCCGTGCGCGTCGAGGGTCCACGCCGTGTCCGGGATGGTCGCGTGGGCCGCTTCGAGTTCGATGGCGCTCGGCGTGTTCGTGAACTCGAACACGTACGGCCGCACCGTCGCAGCGGTCACCGACAGGACGAAGCGACGGCCGTCGGCGACGGCGTCCCGCCGTCCGGTGACCACCACCCCGGAGCGCCCCAGCGGCGACGGCGCCAGCTTGCGGTAGGAGGTCGTCGCGCGCAGCGCGGGGGCGGGCAGCCGGACCGAACGCAGCACGTCCCCGGCGGCCAGGACATTGGTGGCGGCGCCGGTGACGAACTCGGTGACCGGCAGCCGGTAGTCGCTGCCGTCGGCGCGCCACACGGTCAACTCGGCGTCGAGCGCGGCAGCCAGCGCGATCATCGCCCCAGCCGGGAAGGACAGGCAGATGTTGCCGCCGACGGTCGCGGTCTCCCAGATCTTGAACGATGCCAGCAGTGCCGTGCAGCACTGGTGCAGCAGCGGGGCGGCGGTCCACTCGGGGCGCTGCTCGCGCAGTTGCGCCGAGAGCCGGGACACCTCGGCCACGGTGGCGGTGGCGGCCAGTTCGATCCCGCCGTCGGTCACGGTGACCGGCTCCCAGCCCAGCGCGGTGATGTCCACCAGTCTGCGGACCTGCGGTTGCGGCTCGGAGAACAGCCAGGTGCCGCCGGCCAGGATCGAGTCCTGCGGGCCCAGCGGCCACAGCTCGTCACGGCGGGTGGGGGTGCTCGTCGACTCGACGGTGTTGAGATCCATTGCCGCGTCAGCCGACCGGTGTCAACGGTCCGCCCATGATGTTGCCCACGATACCCCGGATGATGTTGGTGCCGTCCTCGTTGCGCAACTCGTCGTACCACTGCGCGGTCTTCTGCGGGTCCTTGGCGTGGGTCACGTCGCACCGTTTGCGCGCGCGCAGCACCAGGTCGGCGGCCCGCTCGGCGCGCACGGACTGGTAGGCCAGCAGTGCGCCCTGCGGATCGCCGGGGCGGTCCCTGAACGCCCACTGCAGCGCCACCGCGTCCTCCATCGCCGAGCAGCCGCCCTGGCCGATGTCGGGGGTGGTGTTGTGGGCGGCATCGCCGAGCACCGCGACCCGTCCCTTGACCCAGGTGTAGAACGGGTCCAGGTCGAGGATCTCCACCCGGTTGGTGGTCATCGGGTCCAGCTTGTCGATCAGGGCGCGCACCCCGGGTGCCCAGTCGCCGAAATGGCCGCGCAACACCTCGCGGGCGTCACCGCGTTCGTAGTTCTTCTTCTCCTCGGAATCCTCGGGCATCACCACGTCGAAGAAGAAGTAGAACCGGCCGTCGGACACCGGCATCACCGAGACCCGTTTGCCGTCACCGACATACGTGGTCCACTCGGTGGCGGGACCGATCGCGTCGTCGACCTCGACCAGTCCGTTGAAGTTGACGTATCCGGCGTAGCGCCGGGTCACCGGCCCGCCGAGAACGTACTCGCGGGTGATCGAGCTGGCCCCGTCCGCGCCGATGATGACGTCGGCCGAGACCGTCGTCCCGTCGGCGAACGTCGCGGTGGCCGCCTCGGGGCCGTCGGCGACACCGACCATCTTCATCCCGAAGTTGATCTCGTCCATGCCGTACGCCTCCATCAGCATCAACTGGAGTTCGGCGCGCGCGATCGGGTAGGGGCGCTGGCCGACCTCGTCGATCAGCGGCTGCATCGAGAAGCGGCACATCGTCTCACCGGAGTGGGCGTCGACGTAGCTCATCGTGTCGACGATCCCGCCGAGGCGCGCGGTCTGCTCCTCCAGCCCAAGGTGGTTGAGGCACTTGACGCCGTTGGACCACACCGAGATCGCGGCACCGACCGGTTTGTTCTCGGTGACGCGCTCGTAGACCTCGGTCTCGATCCCGATCTGGCGCAGTGCGATTGCCGCACTCATGCCGCCCATTCCGGCGCCGATGATGACCGCTTTCACGTGTGGGCTCCCATCTTGGTCAACTTCCGCGGTAGGTGGAGTAGGCGTAGGGCGAGAGCAGCAGCGGCACATGGTAGTGCGCGGCCGGGTCGGTGACCTCGAACGCGATCACCACCTCCGGATAGAACGCGCTGACACCGGTGGCGGCGAAATAGCCTGCGGTGTCGAACGCCAGCCGGAAGATGCCGGGGGCCAGGCTCTCGGCGAGGTTCTTGACGCGGCCGTCGCCGTCGGTGACCGCGGTGGCCAGCACGGTGGATTCGGCGTCGGTCAGCGTGACGGCGACCCCGACGGCGGGGGTGCCGGTGACGGCGTCGAGCACGTGGGTGGACAGGCTCATCGGCGCCCCGCCTTCGAGGCCTCCGTGATCGGACCGGCCCTCATTCGGCCGCCTCCCCGGACACCAGGCGCTCGAGCCGCAGCCGGTTGATCTTGGCCAGCTCCGAACGCATCACCCGGCGTTCGGTCTCCGGATCGTTGTCCAGGCGTTCGGTCAGGATCGCGAGCAGCTCTTCGGCGGTTCGCCCGTTGGCGCACACCAGATAGACATAGCCGAACTTGTCGTCGTAGCGCCGGTTCTTTTCGGCGAGCTCGGCTTTGACCGCATCGGCGGCGTCGGCGACACGGGCCTGCTCGCGAGCCGAGTTGGCGTTGTCGACCCGCGCGCCGATGCGCGGGTGGCCGTCGAGCGCGGCGTCGAGTTCGGCGTCGGGCAGCTCGGCCAGCACCCGGTCGGCGCGGTCGAGCAACGCGTCCGCGTCGCGGAAGGGCCCGCCGGCCAGGACTCGGCGCGCCCAGATCGTCGACGAGCACACCTCGAACAGCAGGTGCATCCGCTGCCGATCCGACAGCCGGTTGAAGCCCTCGATTCCCAGCGTCGCACTCATCTAGAGGATTTCGTCCAACCGACTGAACCGGGCCGAGGCGATGGGGTTGGCGTTGTCCACGAGATCAGTGAAGCGGTAGTTGGCGATCTTGGCGACCTCGATCAGTGCGAACGCCTTCTCCGCGCCGGGCGAATTGTCCATCCGTGACCACCCGTTCTGCAGCACCCGATTGAAATGAGCGGTTTCGCGGGCACAGATCACCAGCGGGAAACCGAAGTGCTCGCGGTAGGCGGTGGCCAGGTTGACCACGTCGTTGTGGTCTTCTTCGTCCAGGTTCGACAGTGCGCTGTGGTCGGCGGCCAGCGCGTGGCCGGTCTCGTCCTCGGCGCCGAGGTCGTAGAACGCGTTGAGCAGTTCCAGTTG
Source organism: Mycobacterium sp. ABE4_509 (assembly GCF_056160785.1). Taxonomy (NCBI): domain Bacteria; kingdom Bacillati; phylum Actinomycetota; class Actinomycetes; order Mycobacteriales; family Mycobacteriaceae; genus Mycobacterium; species Mycobacterium sp. ABE4_509. The sequence goes on from NZ_JBSWXU010000036.1 coordinate 27,557, forward strand.
CTGTTCGGAGGAGCCGGTGAGCACCGCGTCCTGGAACGCCTCGCGCAGCTCCTTGGTGCTGGCGAACGGCCGCTGTTCGTAGGCCCGCTCGACCGCCCAGGGGACGTCCTGCACGACGTGGCCGAACACCTCGGTGAAGCGCTCCCGGGTCATCGAGTTCACCTCGTTGAGGGTGATGGAACCGGCGCCGGCCACCCGGGGGCCGCGTGAGCCGGTGTGGAAGAACACGATGTTGAGCAGGATCGCGCTGACCGCGCCGATGCTGATGCCGCTGCCGAAGATCAGGTCCAGACCGGTCGGCATGCCCTGGGCGATGTCGGGATAGGCGGTCACCCACAGTGCGAGCGCCAGGCTGGTCGTGACGATGATCAGGTTGCGGTGGTCGGTGAAATCCACCTTGCCCAGCGTCTGTATTCCGACCGCGGCGACGGTCGCGAACAGCGTCAGCGCCGCGCCGCCGAGCACCGGGTTGGGGATGGACGCGACGATCGCGGCGACCTTGGGCAGGAATCCCAGCAGGATCATGAACACGCCCGCCGCGGCCACCACCCACCGGCTCTTGATCCCGGTGAGGCGCACCAGTCCGACGTTCTCGGAGAACGCGGTGTACGGGAACGAGTTGAAGATGCCGCCGATCGTGGTGGCCACCCCGTCGGCGCGCAGCATGTTGCCGATGTTCTCGGCCTTGATCCGTTTGCCGACGATCTCGCCGGTGGCGATGGTCGAACCGGTCGACTCCACGGCGATGATCATCATCACGATGATCATGGTCAGGCATGCCACGAAGTCGAACTTGGGCATCCCGAACAGGAATGGCGGGGTGAAGCCGACCGCGGAGGCCTCGCCGACCCGGTCGAAGTTCATGTCGCCCAGCGCGTAGGCGACCGTGCACCCGATCACCAGCCCGAGCAGCACGGCGATGGTGGCGATGAAGCCGCGGAACAGCCGCTGGATCGCGACGATGATCGCGATGGTGCCCAGGGCGTAGAGGAACCAGCGGATGTTGGTGGGGTCGGTCTCGTGGGTGTGCGGGTTGGTCACCGCGTCCATGGCGCCGACCGGCACCAGCGCCAGGCCGATCACCGTGATCAGTGTGCCGGTCACCACCGGTGGGAAGAACTTCAGCAGCTTGATGAACACCGGTGCGACGGCGAAGGCGAAGATGCCCGCGACGATCACCGCGCCGTAGACGTAGAGCATGCTGGCCGAGCCGCCGCCGTTGGCCAGCCCGATCGCGATGATCGGGGCCACCCCGGCGAAGGTGACGCCCTGCAGCAGCGGCAGCCGCACGCCGACTTTCCAGAACCCGACGGCCTGGATGATCGAGGCTATTCCGCAGGTGAACAGGTCGGCGGTGATGAGCTTGACGAGTTCCGCGTCGGTCAGCCCGACGGCGCCGGCGATGATGATCGGCACCAGCACCGCACCCGCGTAGAACGCGACCACGTGCTGGAAGCCGTAGGTCGCCAGTTTGGGGATCGGCAGCACCTCGTCGACCGGGTGCACGCGCTTGGGCTTTTCTGCCTTGGTCGGAGCCGCCATCGTCAAAGAATCACGCAGATCACAGCTCTTCGCACGTCGAGCGGTTCGTGTGGGGCCGGGCAGACGTGGCAGAATTGCCCGGTGCGAGCAGTGCTGTGGGATATGGACGGGACGCTCGTCGACTCCGAAAAACTTTGGGACGTCTCGCTGATGGCGTTCTACGAGTTCCACGGCGGCGCGATGAGTCGCGAGACCCGCGCGGCACTGGTGGGGGCTTCGGCCGAAGAGACGATCCTCACCGCCTACTCAGACTTGGGGCTCGATCACGATCCGCAGGCGATGGCCGAGTCGATCCGCTGGGTGCACGACTACACCGCCGAGCTGTTCGACGGCGGGCTGCCGTGGTGTGCCGGCGCCCGCGAGATGCTGGAAGCGCTCACCGCCGAACATGTTCCGATGGCGCTGGTGACCAACACCGCGCGGGGCCTGGCCGACCGCGCGCTGGCCAGCATCGGCCGGCACTACTTCGCGGTGACGGTGTGCGGTGACGAGGTACCCAGCGGCAAGCCCGCACCGGATGCCTACGTGCGCGCCGCCGAACTGCTCGGGCTGGCTCCCGCGGACTGTCTGGCGGTGGAGGACTCGGTGACCGGCGCCGCGGCGGCCGAAAGCGCGGGTTGCGCGGTGCTGGTGGTGCCCAACGACGTTGCGGTGCCCGGCAGCCACCGTCGCCGCCACGCCGATTCGCTGGTCGATCTCGACCCCGCCGGGCTGCACCGCGTCTACCTCGACATCGAACGGGCGGCGCGCGAGCGCAGCGCCTGACCGCCGACGCCGCGGTCCCGATATCGCTCCTGCCGGGCGGTGTTGTGTGGGATCGTGAATGTGATCTAAGTCATACCTCAATGTGGAGGGGGTCGCGTCATGGCCAGAGGGCAAGGCGGCGGGGTCGGCGGCGACACCGAGTTCACCTCGGGGCGCAGCGCCATGCGGGTGGCGTCGGTGGCCGCGCTGGGCGGGCTGCTGTTCGGCTACGACAGCGCGGTGATCAACGGTGCGGTCAGCGCACTGCAGGAGGAGTTCGCGATCAGCGACGCGACGCTGGGCTTCGCGGTCGCCTCGGCGCTGCTCGGTGCCGCCGTCGGTGCGCTGACCGCCGGACGGCTCGCCGACGCGCTGGGCCGGTTGTGGGTGATGAAGCTGGCCGCGGCGCTGTTCCTGATCAGCGCGGTCGTCACCGGTATCGGCACCAACATCTGGCTGATCGTGGTCTTCCGCATCGTGGGTGGCGTCGCGGTCGGCATCGCCTCGGTGATCGCGCCGGCCTACATCGCCGAGACATCGCCCGAGCGCATCCGCGGCAGGCTGGGCTCGTTGCAGCAGCTGGCGATCGTCTCGGGCATCTTCGTGTCCCTGGCGGTGGACTGGATGCTGGCCGAAGCCGCCGGTGGCTCCAACCAGGAGTTGTGGCTGGGGATGCAGGCCTGGCGGTGGATGTTCCTGGCCGAGATCATCCCGGCGCTGGCCTACGGTCTGCTGGCCTACACGATCCCGGAGTCGCCGCGCTATCTGGTTGCCACGCATCGGATCCCGGAGGCCCGCCGCGTCCTGACCAGATTGCTGGGCGAGAAGAACCTCGAGATCACCATCAACCGCATCCAGGACTCGCTGCACGCCGAGAAGAAGCGGTCGTGGAAGGATCTGTCCCGCCCGCGCCCCGACGACGAGATCGCCTCCGGCCTGATCAACTGGGTCAGGGACTATCTGTGGTGGCTGCTGTCGGCGTTCGCCGTGCTGGCGGTGGCGTCGTTCGGGTTCGGGCTGTGGCCGCTGGCCGTGGTGTTCCTGGCGCTGCTCATCGGTGTGGCGATCATCGGCGGTCTCTATGGCATCGTCTGGGTGGGCCTGGGCCTGTCGATCTTCCAGCAGTTCGTCGGCATCAACGTGATCTTCTACTACTCGAACGTGCTGTGGCAGGCCGTCGGGTTCGACGAGAGTTCGTCGTTCACCATCACGGTGATCACGTCGGTGACCAACATCGCCACCACCCTGATCGCGATCGCGCTGATCGACAAGGTCGGGCGCAAACCGCTGCTGCTGGTCGGCTCGACCGGCATGGCCGTCACCCTGGGCACCATGGCGGTGATCTTCGGCACCGCGCCGCTGGTCGACGGGCAGCCGCAGCTCGGTGACGTGGCCGGACCGGTCGCTCTCGTCGCTGCCAACCTGTTCGTCGTCGCCTTCGGCATGTCCTGGGGTCCGGTGGTGTGGGTGCTGCTGGGCGAGATGTTCCCCAACCGCATCCGGGCCGCCGCGCTGGGCCTGGCGGCCGCGGGCCAGTGGACGGCCAACTGGCTGATCACGGTCACCTTCCCGGGCCTGCGGGATGTGCTCGGGGTGGCGTACGGCTTCTATGCGCTGTGCGCGGTGCTGTCGCTGCTGTTCGTGTGGCGGTGGGTCGAGGAGACCAAGGGCAAGACGCTGGAGGACATGCACAACGAGGCGCACGTCACCCATCCGGCCCCGCACTGAGCACGGCCGATGGCAGCCGCTGCGCCCGGTCGTGACACAATCGCAGGCCGTGAAGACCTTCGACGCGCTGTTCGCCGAGCTGGCCGAGCGGGCGCGAACCCGCCCGACCGGCAGCGGCACCGTTGCCGCGCTCGACGCCGGCGTGCACGGCATCGGCAAGAAGATCCTCGAGGAGGCCGGTGAGGTCTGGCTGGCCGCCGAGCACGAGAGCGACGACGCGCTGGCCGAGGAGGTCAGCCAGCTGCTGTACTGGACGCAGGTGCTGATGCTCGCGCGCGGCCTGTCCCTCGACGACGTCTACCGCAAGCTGTGAGCGAGATGCTGCGCGTCGCGGTCCCCAACAAGGGCACGCTGAGCGAGCCGGCCGCCGAGATCCTGTCCGAGGCCGGCTATCGGCGACGCAACGACGGCAAGGATCTGACGGTCGTCGATCCGGTCAACAATGTTGAGTTCTTTTTTCTGCGTCCCAAGGACATCGCCATCTACGTGGGTTCCGGTGAGCTCGACTTCGGCATCACCGGACGCGATCTGGCCCGGGAATCCGATGCGCCGGTGCGCGAACGGCTGGCGTTGGGCTTCGGGTCCTCGACGTTCCGCTACGCCGCACCCGCCGGACGGGACTGGCGGGTCGAGGACCTGCACGGCAAGCGAATCGCCACGGCGTTCCCGAACCTGGTGCGCAAGAACCTGTCCGCCAAGGGGATCGAGGCGACGGTGATCCGGCTGGACGGTGCGGTGGAGATCTCGGTGCAGCTCGGGGTCGCCGACGCCATCGCCGACGTCGTCGGTTCGGGCCGCACACTGGGGCTGCACGACCTGGTGGCCTTCGGTGAGCCGCTGTGCGACTCCGAGGCGGTGCTCATCGAACAGGACGACAGTGCCGGGCCGGTGGACGCGGAGAAGGCGGTCGCCCGGGATCAGTTGGCCGCCCGGGTGCAGGGCGTGGTGTTCGGGCAGCAGTACCTGATGCTCGACTACGACTGTCCGCGTTCGCTGCTCGACGCGGCCACCGAGGTCACCCCCGGGCTGGAATCGCCGACCATCGCACCGTTGGCCGACCCGGCCTGGGTGGCGGTGCGTGCGCTGGTGCCGCGACGCGACGTCAACGGCATCATGGACAGGCTCGCCGCGATCGGCGCGAAAGCGATTCTTGCCTCCGACATCCGCTTCTGCCGCTTCTGATCGACACCGCTCGCACCGGCTGCGCGCGTGCTAGCGTCCGGATGTCCACATTCCGGCTGGAGGTCCGCGATGACCCTGGTTTCCGCGCTGTTGCTGGCTCTGTTGATCGGTGTCGTCGCGGGTCTGCGGGCGATGACTCCGCCGGCGGTGGTGGCCTGGGGGGCGATGCTCGGCTGGATCGACGTCGACGGCAAGTGGTCGGAGTTCATGGCCCACCCCATCACCGTGACCGTGCTGACCATCTTCCTGCTCGTCGAACTCGTCACCGATCAGCTGCCGAGCACGCCCAGCCGTAAGGTGCGGCCGCAGTTCGTCGCCCGGCTGGTCACCGGCGGGTTCGCCGGCGCGGTGATCGGCAGCGCGTTCTTTCACACCTTCAGCGCCACCGGCGCCGGTGTCGTCGGTGCGGTGATCGGCACGCTGGCCGGCGCCGCGCTACGCGGCCGGGTCGCGGCGGCCAACAACGGCAACGACCGGCCGGGGGCCTTCGGCGAGGACGCCGTCGCCGTCGGCGGCGGTCTGCTCATCGTGTTCCTGGCGAGCCTGGTGTAGACCGGTGACCACCGCAGAGCACTTCGATGCGATCATCGTCGGCGCCGGCCAGGCGGGGCCCGCGCTGGCGGGGCGGCTGACCGCGGCCGGGCAGACCGTGGCGGTGATCGAGCGCAAACTGGTCGGCGGCACCTGTGTCAACTACGGCTGTATCCCCACCAAGACCCTGGTGGCCAGTGCGCACGCAGCGCACATCGCCCGGCGCGCAGGCGACTTCGGTGTCGGCACCGGTGAGGTCACGGTCGACATGGCCAGGGTCAAGGCCCGCAAGGACGAGATCAGCGGCGGGGACCGGGAGGGGCTCGAGTCGTGGCTTTCGGGCATGAAGGGCGCCACGCTGATTCGCGGCCACGCCCGCTTCACCGACCCGCACACGATCCGGGTCGGTGATCAGCTCCTGCATGCCGACCGGATCTTCCTCAACGTCGGTGGCCGTGCGGTCGCCCCGGACATGCCCGGGCTCGCCGAGGTGGACTACCTGACCAACGTCGGCATTCTGGACCTCGACGTGGTGCCCGAACACCTGGTGATCATCGGTGGAAGCTACATCGCGCTGGAGTTCGCCCAGATGTACCGCCGCTTCGGCGCCCGGGTGACGGTCGTCGAGAAGGGGCCACGGCTGACCTCGCGGGAAGACGAGGACGTATCGGCCGCCATCAAGGAGATCCTCGAGGGCGAGGGCGTCGAGGTCGTCCTAGATGCGAATGCGATCCGGTTCGCCAAGGGCGACAGCGATTCCCGCGCCTTCACCGTGGTTCCCCGCGACGGTGCGGACCCGATAGCGGGCAGTCATCTGCTCGTCGCGGTCGGGCGTGCGCCCAACACCGACGAGCTGGGCCTCGACGCCGCGGGGGTGAACACCGACGGCCGTGGCTTCATCGTCGTCGACGATCAGCTGCGGACCAACGTCGAACACATCTGGGCGCTGGGCGACTGCAACGGTCGCGGTGCGTTCACCCACACCTCGTACAACGACTTCGAGATCGTGGCAGCCAACCTGCTCGACGACGACCCCCGCCGGGTCAGCGATCGCATCACCACCTACGCGCTCTACATCGACCCGCCGCTGGGCAGGGCCGGGATGACCGTGGACCAGGTGCGGCGTTCGGGCCGAAAAGCGTTGGTGGGCAAGCGCCCGATGACCCGGGTCGGGCGCGCGGTGGAGAAGGGCGAGACCCAGGGCTTCATGAAGATCGTGGTCGACGCCGAGACCGGGGCGATCCTCGGCGCCGCGATCCTCGGGGTCGGGGGCGACGAAGTGGTGCACTGCATCCTCGATGTGATGACCGCGAAGCTGCCCTACACCGCGATCTCGCGCACCATGCACATCCACCCCACGGTCAGCGAGCTGGTCCCGACGATGCTGCAGGATCTCAAGCCGTTGACGTGACGCCGTGATCCCGGGACGCCGGCCGTGTCACCGGCCGGTTCGATGTCCGGTGGCGGCTTCGTCGATGTGCTGGCGGCGGGTGAGCCAGTCAGGCATGGGATCTCCGGTGAGGTGTGCCTCGAGCCGGTCGAGATACGCTTGAGTGCCGCCGCGGAAGCCGCCGGCGCTGCGCAGACCGAGCCCGCGGTGACTGAAGCGCAGCACGGTGTGATCCCCGTCGGCGACGAGTTCGTAGCGCACCACGCCGTCCTCGACGATTGGCTGTTTCCACTCGTGCTCGAAGACGTGCGGCGGATCCCAGACGAGGATGCGACCGGTCATCCGTTTGCGCTCAGGCGGTATCGGCGGTCCGTCGGCGACCATGTCGATCAGCCCACCTGGGCGCGCTTCGATAACGGTTTCGCCGAACCAGGATCGTCGCTCGACCGGATCGGTGATCGCTGCCCACACCTTTTCGATGGGGAAGGGCAGGCGGCGTTCGAAGTGCACGGCGGCGTGGTCACCGTCGACGACCAGCCGCCCGTCATGTTCACTCATCGGTACCTCCGTGTCGTTGCTGCAGGTGGTGCTCCAGTGCGTCGAGGTGGCCGGACCAATACCGCCGGTACCGCTCGATCCAGTAGTCGATTTCGACGAGGCCATCGGCTTTGAGGGCGTAGACGCGTCGTTGCGCATCTGGGCGGACCTCGACGAGACCCACTTCGCGCAGCACGCGCAGATGCCGCGAGACCGTCGGCTGGGTGAGTGACGGCAGCGTGGCGACCAACTCCCCGGCGGTGCGCTCTCCCTGGAGCAGGGTGTCGAGAAGTGCGCGGCGGTTCGGCTCGGCGACAGCTTCGAAAACGTCCACCCCAACAATATTGCAGATCATCTATATAGACACAAATAAATATATGCGGGTTCCACTCGCGGCTTCCGCTGTGTCCTAGGTCACAGTAGTATGACCAGTGGTCATACAGCGCTTGGAGGCGTCATGCCGACGGTGACCTGGTCGCGTCTCAGGGACGATCGCCGCGCCGCGGTGATCGCGGCAGCCGAGAGGGCAGTCTCTTCCAGTACTTCGCCGACAAGCGTGACCTCTACGCCCACATCACCGAGGTGGGCAGCCAACGCGTGCGTGCCTACATGGAGCACCGGATCCGGGATCTGGACCCGGGCAGGCCGTTCTTCGCGTTCCTCACCGACCTGCTCGACGTCTGGGTGGCCTACTTCGCCGAGCATCCGCGTGACCGGGCGCTGCACGCAGCCGCCAGCTTCGAGGTCGACACCGATGCCCGGGTCAGCGTCCGTGCCGTCGTGCACCGGCACTATCTGGAGGTCTTGCGCCCCTTGGTGCATGACGCGCGGGCGCGCGGCGATCTGCGGGCGGACGCCGATACCGACACCTTGCTGTCACTGCTGCTGATGCTCATGCCGCATCTGGCGCTGGCGCCGTATGTGCGCGGAATGGACCCGGTGCTCGGGCTCGATGAGCTCACACCGGAGCAGCCCGCTCTGGTGGTGCGGCGCTACCTGGCCGTACTCGAGGACGCTTTCGCCGCCGCCGCGCCCGCAGCGCCGGCCATCGTCACCACCATGGAAAGGACAGACACATGAACAGGACACGTTCGGACTCGCTGGCCGCGGGCGGCCTCAACTGGGAGAGCATGCCGCTCAAGCTGTTCGCCGGCGGCAACGCGAAGTTCTGGGACCCCGCTGACATCGACTTCTCCCGCGACCGGGCGGACTGGGAGGCGCTGTCTGATCTGGAACGCGACTGGGCGACGCGGCTGTGCGCCGAGTTCATCGCCGGCGAAGAAGCGGTGACCCAGGACATCCAGCCGTTCATGGCGGCCATGCGCGCCGAAGGGCGCCTCGGCGACGAGATGTACCTGACCCAGTTCGCTTTCGAAGAGGCCAAGCACACCCAGGTCTTTCGGATGTGGCTCGACGCGGTCGGGATCACCGAGGACCTGCAGGGCTACCTCGACGAGCTTCCCGCCTACCGGCAGATGTTCTACGAGGAGCTGCCGGCCTCGTTGGACGCACTGTCAACCGATCCGTCGCCGGCGGCCCAGGTGCGCGCCTCGGTGACCTACAACCACGTCATCGAGGGGATGATGGCATTGACGGGTTACTATGCGTGGCACCGCATCTGCGTCGACCGCGGCATCCTTCCCGGCATGCAGGAGCTGGTGCGCCGGATCGGTGACGATGAGCGCAGGCACATGGCGTGGGGAACGTTCACCTGCCGCCGCCACGTCGCCGCCGACGACGCGAACTGGGGGGTGTTCGAAGCCCGGATGACCGAGCTGATCCCGTTGGCGCTGCAGAACACCGAGGACGGATTCGCCCTCTACGACGAGGTCCCGTTCGGTCTGTCGATGGAGGAGTTCCAGCAGTACGCGACGGACAAGGGCATGCGCCGGTTCGGGACCATCGGCAGCGCCCGCGGTCGGCCGCTGGCCGAGATCGATGTCGATCATTCACCGCTGCAGCTCGAGGACACCTTCGCCGACGAGGACCGGAGGTCGCTGGCCGCCTCGGCGTGAGCACCCGCGCTAGGTGCTGCGACGCTGCACGAGCAGTGTCTGCGCGCAGGTACCGATGAACCCGTCGCGGTCGAAGACCTCGGCCGAGGTCACGCCGATCCCGTCGGCTCCGATCGACCCCCGCGCACGCAGCGCGAAGTCGCTTCCCTCCGGCAGCCGGTGCAGATGCACCACGGTGTCGGTGTTCATGAAGACGAACCTGTCGGGGTCCAGCGCGGCGCCGATGCCGTTGGCGGAGTCGACGACCATGGCCAGCCGCTGTAGTGCGGTGGTGGGTTCGTCGTCGATGAGTGGCACCAGTGGCGTCAGCCATACGACAGCGGCATCGGGTCCGGAGTCGGTCTGTCGTCGCCAGCTCACCGTTTCCAGATAGCCGGGGGAGCCCTCCCAGGCGTGCGCCACTGCCGCGGCCGCACCCTCGACCAGCGGTGGAAACCGGTCGGCGGCGATGTCCCGGGTATCGCTGGTGGCCAGCAGCCACGCGGTGACGCGGGCCACCGCCCGCCGGCTGCCGTCCGGCCGGTCGGTGACCATCTCGGCGCACATCAGCGAAATCCGGGTGCCCGGGCGCTCCACCCACGCCCGCACCCGCACCGTCGACACCGGGATCGCGCCGAGGATGTCCAGCGTCAGCCGTCCGATGCGCAGCCCGGTGCCCGCGGCGAGCCCCTCGATGGCGCTGGTCAGCAGTGCCAGCGGCGGCGAACCGTGCTGGATCTGGGCGTCCCAGTTGCTGCGGGTGCCGTCGGTCGAGTCGAAGACCGCGAACTCACCCTCAACACCCCGCCGGCGGAAAAGGCAGTCGGTCACGCCGCCGGCTCGCCCTGCAGGTCCGCGGCGGGCCCGTCCTCGCTGAGGGTCTGGGGCCACCCCGGATAGGGCGGCGGTGTGCCCCCGAACACCGGGCAGTGGGCCTGGTGAGCGCACCACCCGCACATCCGCGACTGGCGGGGACGGAAGTCGCCGGTAGCGCCGGCAGCCTGGATGGCTCGCCAGATCGCCATCAACGTCTTCTCGAACCGCTCCAGCTCGTCGAGGTCGGGGGTGTAGTCGAGCACCTGGCCGTCGGCCAGGTAGAGCAACCGCAGCCGGGTGGCCAGCACACCGCGCGCCCGCAGCAGCGCCACCGCGTAGAACTTCATCTGGAACATCGCCTTGAACTCGGCCAGCGCGCGCGCCTCCGGCGGCGCCTTGCCGGTCTTGTAGTCGACCACCCGGAGCTCGCCGGTAGGTGCCACGTCGATGCGGTCGACGAAGCCGCGCAGCAGGGTGCCGTCGGCCAACTCCACCTCGACGCGCTGCTCACAACTCTGCGGATCGAACCGCGTCGGGTCCTCGAGGCGGTAGTACCCGGACAACAGCGTGCGGGCCTGCTCGAGCAGTTCGGCCCGCAGCCCCGGGTCGAACTCCTCGGTCACCGAAGGCTGCTCGGCGACCACCCGCTCCCACGCCGGGGACACCAGGGTCGCAGCGGTCTCCGGGACCCGCTCGGCAGCCGGCAGCGCATACAGCTGCTCCAGCGCGGCGTGCACCACCGATCCCCGGACCTGGGCGGCGGACGGGGGCTCGGGAAGCCGGTCGATCGCGCGGAACCGGTAGAGCAGCGGGCACTGCTTGAAGTCGGCGGCCCGCGACGGGGACAACGCCGGACGGCTGACCGGGCGGCGCTGACCGGACGTCCCTGCTCGCTGCTGTTCCTCGGTCATGTGTTTCTCCTATGTCAAGCCGCTGCCAGTTGGCAAGGCTCTTGACGGTTGTTGTGGTCTGTGTGGAGGTGGCCGAAGACGACTCGT
>NZ_JBSWXU010000037.1:0-38901 GCF_056160785.1 Mycobacterium sp. ABE4_509
ACCCTGCGGTCCCGCTGGACGCGGTGGCTCGCCCGACTGCTGCCCGCGGTCGGGCTGGTGGTGCTGGTGATGGCCGCGCACGTCGCCACCGGCGGCGCCGAGGAGTTCCGCCGCGGTCTGCTGCTGGTGGTCGCGGTGGCGGCGGTGCTGGTGATCGCACCGGTGGCCCTGGAGCAGGACGGGCCTGTTGCGCGGCTGCTGTCCGCCGGGCCGCTGGTGGGGCTCGGGGTCATCTCCTACGGCGTATACCTCTGGCATTGGCCGATTTTTCTGCTGGTCAATGGTGAGCGGACCGGGACGACGGGCTGGCAGCTGTTCGCTCTGCGGTGCGCGGCGACCCTCGCGGTGGCCGTGGTGTCGTGGTGGCTGATCGAGCAGCCGGTCCGCGAGTGGCGGCCCGTTTCGGTGCCGATGCTGCCGCTGGCGGCGGCATCGGCGGCCACCGCCGCGGTGGTGGCGATGACGGTGCTACCGGTGCGGTTGACGCCGCAGCCCCCGGCGCCGGGCCCGCTGATCGACTCGGCGGCGCTGGTCGCGCCCGAGGTGCCGGTCGAGGTGGCGCCGCCACCGCGCCCCGGTGAGCCGGGTGATCTGCGGGTGGCGGTGTTCGGAGATTCCATCGCGTGGACGGTGATGCGGTACCTGCCGGTGACGCCGGGGGTGCACTTCACCGACTACACGACCATCGGGTGCGGCATCGCCCGCGGCGGCCCGTACGAGTACACCGGCCGGGAGCTCGACCAGAAACCCGAGTGCGACGCCTGGCCGAGCCGGTGGGCGCAGCGGATCGGCTATGAACGTCCCGACGTGGTGCTGTTGATCGTCGGTCGGTGGGAGGTCGTCGACCGGATGCACGAGGGCAGCTGGATGCACATCGGCGACGACGACTACGACGCCTATCTGCGTGGGGAGTTGCGGCGCGCGCTGGGCATCCTGGGGTCCACCGGGGCGCGGATCGTGGTGACCACCGAGCCCTACAACCGGCGCGCCGAGAGATCCGACGGCAGCCTGTACCCGGAGGATCGGCCCGGTCGGGTGGACGACTGGAACGAGTTGCTGCGCGAGGTCGTCGAGGATCGCCCGAACGTCACGGTGGCCGATCTGAACGAGAAGTTGAGCCCGAACGGCTACTACACGACGAAGGTCGACGGCATCAGGATGCGCAGCGACGGGGTGCATCCCACCCCGGAGGCGGTCGAGTGGCTGACGCCGTGGCTGGTCGACGCGGTCGCGCCCGGGTGATTTCGGCGTGACCAGTCGCGATATGCGCGACTGGTCACGCCGAAATCACGGGCGAGGGGGGCTTAGTGACCGAGGCGGCCGCGGCCGAGCCGCAGCAGCAGCATCGCGAGGTTCTTGCCCTCGGCGCCCAGCACGCTGTAGCGCTCGATGACCTTCATCTCGCGGCTGTGTACCAGACGGGTGCCGCCGGAGGCCATCCGTGCCTTGCCGATCAGCTGGGAGACCTCGGTGCGGCGCTTGACCGCTTCGAGGATCGTCGCGTCGAGGCGGTCGATCTCCTGGCGGAGGTCGTCGATCTGTTCGGCGTCGGGCGCCGCAGCGGAGGCGGCAGCCGTTTCCATGGTCGTCATCTCGTGGTTCTCCGAATCTCCGTTGTGTGAAGGGTCTGGTTTCATCCGGTTTCGGGCCTCACACAAGAGACGAGCCCCGGATCCGGAAGCGGACCGCGGGGCTGAAGGGAGCAGCTAGACCACGGGCACCGCTGGCCGGTACCCGTAGAAAAATCGGCGATGAGCCCCTCGGGCGAAGAGCAAATTACCCAGCTGCGCGTTGAGCACCTGATCAGTGTGCCACTACCGGTCGTGCCTGCGCAAAGAGTGTCGGCTCACAGCGGTAGGTTTGAGCGAGTATGACTGCTCCATTCGCGATGACGTCGCCGGCCACCGAAACCGATCAGCTGCTGGACGGTCTGAACCCGCAGCAGCGTCAGGCGGTGCTGCACGAGGGCGCCCCGCTGTTGATCGTGGCGGGCGCCGGCTCGGGTAAGACGGCGGTGCTGACCCGCCGGATCGCCTATCTGCTGGCCGATCGCGACGTCGGCGTCGGGCAGGTGCTGGCGATCACGTTCACCAACAAGGCGGCCGCGGAGATGCGGGAGCGGGTGGTGGGCCTGGTGGGGCCGCGGGCCCGCAACATGTGGGTCTCGACGTTCCACTCGACCTGTGTGCGGATCCTGCGCAATCAGGCCTCCCTGGTGCCGGGCTTGAACTCGAACTTCTCGATCTACGACGCCGACGATTCGCGGCGGCTGCTGCTGATGATCGGCAAGGACATGGGGTTGGACACCAAGCGGCATTCGCCGCGGCTGCTGGCCAACGGGATCTCCAACCTGAAGAACGAACTGATCGGGCCCGAGCAGGCTGCCGCGGAGGCGTCCGAGGCAGCCGACGACCTGGCCCGGGTGATCGCCGAGGTGTACGCGGAGTACCAGCGGCGGCTGCGGTCGGCCAACGCGCTGGATTTCGACGACCTGATCGGTGAGACGGTGGCGGTGCTGCAGGCCTTCCCGCAGATCGCCCAGTACTACCGGCGCCGGTTCCGCCACATCCTGGTCGACGAGTATCAGGACACCAACCACGCCCAGTACGTCCTGGTGCGCGAACTCACCGGGGTCGCGGCGCCCGACACCGACGCGGTGCCGCCCGCCGAGCTGTGTGTGGTCGGCGACGCCGACCAGTCGATCTATGCGTTCCGCGGTGCGACGATCCGCAACATCGAGGACTTCGAGCGCGACTTCCCGGACGCCACGACGATCCTGCTGGAACAGAACTACCGCTCGACCCAGACGATCCTCAGCGCGGCCAACTCCGTGATCGCCCGCAATGCCGGGCGGCGGGAGAAGCGGCTGTGGACCGACTCGGGTGAGGGGGAGCTGATCGTCGGCTACGTCGCCGACAACGAACATGACGAAGCCAGGTTCGTCGCCCAGGAGATCGACGCGCTGTCCGACAGCGCGGGCGACTTCTCCTACAACGACGTCGCGGTGTTCTACCGCACCAACAATTCCTCCCGCGCCCTCGAGGAAGTGTTCATCCGGGCCGGGATCCCGTACAAGGTCGTCGGCGGAGTGCGCTTCTACGAACGCCGGGAGATCCGCGACATCGTGGCCTACCTGCGGGTGCTGGACAATCCGGGGGATTCGGTGAGCATGCGCCGCATCCTGAACACACCCCGGCGCGGTATCGGCGAGCGGGCCGAAGCCTGTGTGGCGGTGCACGCCGAGACCACCGGCGCAAGCTTCAACGATGCGCTGGTCGCGGCGGCCGAGGGCAAGGTGCCGATGCTCAACACCCGTGCCGAGAAGGCGATCGCCGGGTTCGTCGGGCTGCTCGACGAGCTGCGCGGCAAGCTCGACGAGGAACTCGGGGACCTGGTCGAGGCGGTGCTCGAGCGCAGCGGCTACCGCGCCGAACTCGAGTCGTCGAGTGACCCGCAGGATCTGGCCCGGTTGGACAACCTCAACGAGTTGGTGAGCGTCGCACATGAATTCAGCACCGACCTGGCCAACGCCACGGCGTTGGCGGGTGAAGACGGGGCGGAGCCGCTCGACGAGGACATCCCCGACACCGGGGTGCTCGCGGCGTTCCTGGAGCGGGTCTCGCTGGTGGCCGACGCCGACGACATCCCCGAACACGGGGCCGGGGTGGTCACGATGATGACCCTGCACACCGCCAAGGGCCTGGAGTTCCCGATCGTGTTCGTCACGGGCTGGGAGGACGGCATGTTCCCGCACATGCGGGCGCTGGGTGACCCGGTCGAGCTGTCCGAGGAACGGCGGTTGGCCTACGTCGGCATCACCAGGGCGCGGCAGCGGCTGTATCTGAGCCGGGCCAAGGTGCGGTCCTCGTGGGGGCAGCCGATGCTGAACCCGGAGTCACGCTTCCTGCGGGAGATCCCCCAGGAGCTGATCGACTGGCGCCGTACCGAGCAGGCCGCGTCGTTCTCGGCCCCGGTGAGTGGGGCGGGGCGGTTCGGTACACCGCGCCCGGCGCCGACGCGGCCGCCCGCCGGCAAGCGTGCGCTGCTGGTGCTCGAACCCGGTGACCGCGTCACGCACGACAAGTACGGCCTCGGCAGGGTCGAGGAGGTCTCCGGCGTCGGGGAGTCGGCGATGTCGCTGATCGACTTCGGCAGTGCCGGGCGGGTCAAACTCATGCACAACCACGCGCCGGTCTCGAAGCTGTGAGCTACGAAGGGTGATCTAGGACCTGCTCCACTGAGCGGTGCCGGGCAGGGCGGCCGTCACGATCGACGCCAGCGGCAGCACCGGCATCGCGTAGACGGCGACGGGCAGCGTCGCGCCGGCCACGAACAGGCTGGCGAAGATGAGCAGTGCGATCACCGAGCCGACCACGATCAGTAGCCGTCCGTTGCGCCGGCGCAGCAGCAGCGCGATCACCCCGGAGATGGTGGCCGCGGCCGACACGGCTGTCAGGAAACCCATCGCGACGCAGAACAGCGGGTCCGTCGCCCACCACCCGGTGATCAGGTCGGTCGCGATGACGGCGGTCGCCCAGCCGGCGACGATGCTCGCGACGGTGGTCGCGATCGCCGACCGGGAACCGCTGCGGGTTGCCCGTGGCGGACCGACGGCGGTGGGTTTGGCGCGCGGGACGATCTGGGTAACAGGGTCTGAGGCCGCGGGCAGTTCGCCGGTGGGGTGGCGCCGGATGATGCTGGTCTGCGGTTCGGCGCCGGCGGGCGCAGGGTCGGTGTGCAGTGGGGCGCGCCGCAGAATGCGGGTGCTGTCGTCGCTCGAAGGCGTGACTGGATCGTCTGGGGTGTTGCGGTCGGCCACTCCGCCAACGTAGCGGCCGGGGCTCAGCCGGCGTAGCCGCCCAGGGTCAGCCCCCGCTTGGCCAGCCAGCCGACCGGGTCGACGCGGTCGGTGCCGTTGAGACGGACCTCGAAGTGCAGGTGCGGTCCGGTCGAGTTGCCGGTGTTACCCATCTTGGCGATCTGATCGCCGGCCATGACCCGCTGGCCGACGCTGACCAGCACTGCGCTGTTGTGGCCGTATGCCGTGACGGTGCCGTCCGCGTGCCGCAGGGTGACCATGTTGCCGTAGCCGCCCTCGTAGCCGGCGGAGGTCACGACCCCGTCGGCGGCGGCAACGACAGCTGTGCCGATCGCGTTGGCGATGTCGATGCCGCCGTGCAGCACGCCCCAGCGGTAGCCGAAGCCGGAGGTGTACATGCCGCGGGTCGGCATCACGAACTGCGGGCGGATCAGCCGGGCCTCACGTTCGGCACGTTCCTGGGCGAAGGCGGCGGCCTTGATGATCTCCTCGGCGTGCACCGCCGAGTTGACGGCCGGAGCGACGGAGACGACCTGCATGCCGTCGACCGATCCGGTGATCGTGCCGCCACCCGTCTGGGTCTGGTCGGCGGCGAGCACGGTGTCCTCCGGGGTCGTCTGGGAGCCCTGAGACATCGTGTAGGCGCCGGCGGCGGTGGCGCCCACCGCCATGGCGGCGACCATCAGCCTGCCCTTGACGGGCACCTCGGGCTTGCGGTGCGCGGCGGCGCGGTGGCCGCGTATGTCGATGACGTCGGTGGTCGCGGTGCCGTCGCTGAGGTCGGTGTGACTGTCGCGGTAGGCGTGCGTGGTGGGCTCGCGTTCGGCGCCGGACTCCGGGCGGAACTGCGACGGCACGGCCAGTGTCAGCGGCGTGAGGTCGTCGGTGTGGTGCAGGTCGTCGAGCTCCGGGGCGCTGTTGACCTGGGCTTCACGGTCGAACGCCGCATGGGGCACGACGTCGAGGTCTTCGTCGAGCCGGGCCAGGTCGCCGAGCTCCCCGAACTCGTTGAACGGAATGATGTCCGTGACTTCGGTGGGGTCAGGTGCTGCGACGGCTTCGACCGACCGACGCGCGCGATGCTGAGGCAACCTGAGGAGTCCTTATCGTCGTGACCAGACCGTTATCTAGACCAGTGGGACGTTAACCAAATCCCAATCAATGTGCCAACCCCTGCGAGGGTCTGGCACGCGAATGTGATTTGAATCACTATGTATGCGGCGGTGAGATCGACCACATGAGAGGTGGGCGGTGGCGACCGTCGGCATCCGTGTGGATAAAGTTCCAGCGGAGCCCGTCGGGCACAAACTTTCTACGTCGACGCAGACAGACAGGGATGTTGCAGAGTCCATGGACCTCTTCGAGTATCAGGCGAAAGAGCTGTTCGCCAAGCACAACGTTCCCACCACCCCCGGCCGGGTCACCGACTCGGCGCAGGACGCGAAGGCCATCGCCACCGAGATCGGCCGGCCCGTCATGGTCAAGGCCCAGGTCAAGGTAGGCGGTCGCGGCAAGGCCGGCGGCGTGAAGTTCGCCGCGACCCCCGATGACGCGTTCACCCACGCGCAGAACATCCTCGGGCTGGACATCAAGGGCCACATCGTCAAGAAGCTGCTGGTCGCCGAGGCCAGCGACATCGCCGAGGAGTACTACATCTCCTTCCTGCTCGACCGCGCCAACCGCACGTATCTGGCGATGTGCTCGGTCGAGGGCGGCGTGGAGATCGAAGAGGTCGCCGCGACCAAGCCCGACCGGCTTGCCAAGGTTCCGGTGGACGCCGTCAAGGGCGTCGATCTGGCGTTCGCGCGCGAGATCGCCGAGAAGGGGCATCTGCCCGCCGAGGTGCTCGACGCCGCGGCCGTGACCATCCAGAAGCTGTGGGAGGTGTTCGTGGGCGAGGACGCCACCCTGGTGGAGGTCAACCCGCTGGTGCGCACGCCGGACGACCAGATCCTGGCGCTCGACGGCAAGGTCACCCTCGACGCCAACGCCGACTTCCGCCAGCCCGGCCACGCCGAGTTCGAGGACAAGGACGCCACCGATCCGCTCGAGCTGAAGGCCAAGGAGAACGACCTCAACTACGTCAAGCTCGACGGGCAGGTCGGCATCATCGGTAACGGTGCCGGTCTGGTGATGTCGACGCTGGATGTGGTGGCCTACGCCGGCGAGAAGCACAACGGGGTCAAGCCGGCCAACTTCCTCGACATCGGCGGCGGCGCCTCGGCCGAGGTGATGGCCAACGGTCTGGACGTCATCCTGGGCGACAGCCAGGTCAAGAGTGTGTTCGTCAACGTCTTCGGTGGCATCACCGCCTGCGACGCCGTGGCCAACGGCATCGTCAAGGCGCTGGAGATCCTCGGTGACACCGCCACCAAGCCGCTCGTGGTGCGCTTGGACGGCAACAACGTCGAGGAAGGCCGCCGCATCCTTGCCGAGGCCAACCATCCGCTGGTCATCCAGGCCGACACCATGGACTCCGGCGCCGACAAGGCCGCCGAGCTGGCGAACAAGTAAGGGACACAAGCTATGTCTATCTTCCTGAACAAGGACAGCAAGGTCATCGTCCAGGGCATCACCGGCGGCGAGGGCACCAAGCACACCAAGCTGATGCTCAAGGCCGGCACCCAGGTCGTCGGCGGTGTCAACGCCCGCAAGGCCGGCACGACCGTCAAGCATCAGGACAAAGACGGCAACGACATCGAATTGCCGGTGTTCGGCAGTGTCGCCGAGGCCATGAAGGAAACCGGCGCCGACGTGTCCATCGCCTTCGTGCCGCCGGCGTTCTCCAAGGACGCGATCATCGAGGCCATCGACGCCGAGATCCCGCTGCTGGTGGTCATCACCGAGGGAATCCCGGTGCAGGACAGCGCCTATGCCTGGGCCTACAACCTGGACAAGGGTGCCAAGACCCGCATCATCGGCCCCAACTGCCCGGGCATCATCACCCCGGGTGAGTCGCTGGTCGGGATCACGCCCAACAACATCACCGGCAAGGGCCCGATCGGTCTGGTCTCGAAGTCGGGCACGCTGACCTACCAGATGATGTACGAGCTGCGCGATCTCGGATTCTCCACGGCCATCGGCATCGGCGGCGACCCGGTGATCGGCACCACGCACATCGACGCCATCGAGGCCTTCGAGAAGGATCCCGAGACCAAGGTCATCGTGATGATCGGTGAGATCGGTGGCGACGCCGAGGAGAAGGCGGGTGCCTACATCCAGGCCAACGTCTCCAAGCCGGTCGTCGGCTACGTCGCGGGCTTCACCGCGCCGGAGGGCAAGACCATGGGCCACGCCGGCGCCATCGTGTCCGACGGCGCGGGCACCGCGCAGGGCAAGAAGGAGGCCCTGGAGGCCGCCGGCGTGAAGGTCGGCAAGACCCCGTCGGAAACCGCCAAACTGGCCCGCGAGATCTTCGAGGCCCTGTAGAGGGCTTCGCAGCCCAACAGCCGCGACATCGCACACGTGCCCGGCGCGTGTGCGATGTCGCGTATCGGGCCCCTCGGCGCCCGCACCCACCCGAGTCGCCTGGCAGGAACACGTTCTATTAGCCTCTCGAAGTAACTCAAGAGGAGCTGAGCATGGCAGTTGACGAACGCACGCCGGTCATCGTCGGAGTCGGGCAGTTCACCGAACGCATCGACGACCCCGGGTACCGCGGCATGTCGGGTGTCGACCTGGCCACCGCCGCGGTGCGGGCGGCGCTCGCCGACACCGGTGCCGACCCGTCCCGGGTCGCGGCCGCGGTCGACACGGCGTTCGGGCTGCGACAGTTCGAGATCTCCGGCCCGATGCCGGCCGCGCTGGGCAAGTCCAACAACTACCCGCGGTCGGTGATGAACAGGGTGGGCGGCGACCCCGCCCGCGTGGTGCTCGAACCCGTCGGTGGTCAGGGCCCGCAGAAGCTGGTCACCGAGGCCGGCGGTGCGATCGTCTCAGGCGAATCCGACGTCGTGCTGATCATGGGCTCGGAAGCCGGTTCGACCGCCAAGTTCTTCGCCAACCGGGACGACAAGCCCGACTTCACCGAGAACGTCGACGGTCAGCTCGAAGACCGCGGCCACCAGATCTTCAGCTACATCGACGAATACACCATTGCGCACGGGCTGACCGGCGCCCCGGTGCAGTACGGCCTGCTCGACAACGCGCGGCGCGCCCGTCTGGGTCTCGGTGTCGACCAGTACCGCCACCAGATGGCCGAACTGTTCGCGCCGATGTCGAAAATCGCTGCCAAGAACCCGTTCTCGTCGTCTCCGGTGGAGCGGTCGGTCCAGGAGATCGAAACCGTCACCGACGAGAATCGGATGATCTGTGACCCGTACCCGCGGCTGCTGGTGGCGCGCGACACCGTCAACCAGGGCGCTGCGACGCTCGTGACGTCCGTCGCGGCGGCACGTAAACTCGGTGTCCCGGAGCATAATTGGGTTTATCTGCATGGGCACGCCGACCTGGTGGAGCAGGCCATGCTCGACCGCGCCGACCTGGGCGCCGCGCCGGCCACGGTGCGGGCGGCTCACGAGGCGTTGCGGGTGGCCGGCATCGGCGTCGACGACATCGCCACCTTCGACCTGTACAGCTGCTTCCCGTTCCCGGTGTTCGTGATCTGCGAGGCTCTCGGGCTGGCTCCCGACGATCCTCGGGGTCTGACGCTGACCGGCGGACTGCCGTACTTCGGCGGGCCGGGAAACAGCTACTCGCTGCACGGCATCGCCGAAACCGTCGCCAGGATGCGCGACGCCCCCGGCCGGTTCGGGTTCGTCGGGGCCAACGGCGGCATCGCCAGCAAGTACTCGGTCGGCGTCTACTCGACCGAGCCGGTGCCGTGGCGGGAGTCCCGCAGCCGGGAGCTGAGCGCAGAGGTCGCCGCGCTGCCCAAGACGCCGGTGACAAAACGCGCCGATGGTGCGGGGACCGTCGAAACCTACTCGGTGCGTTACGACTGGCCGGTGCGCACCGGCATCATCGTCGGGCGGCTCGATGTCGACGGATCCCGGTTCATGGCCACCAGCGAGGATCCCGACCTGGTCGCGGCCATGTGCGACGGGGACCCGCTGGACATGGCTGTCACCGTGACCTCGTCGGAGAACGGCAACCGGGCGCTGCTTCGCTGAGCGAGCAGCGCAACCGGTGTACCGGGGTCAGACCAGGGCGCTGAGCTTGCCCGCCAGCCGCTCGACATAGGCGGCGACCTCGTCGGCGCCGCGGTCGGGCAGACCGAAGAGAACCTCGGTGACGCCGAGGTCGCGCCAGCGCGCCAGCTTGTCGGGGTCGGGTTTGAAGTCCAGGGCGACGATCTGCGGGGCGCCGTCCCGGCCGGCGCCGGCCCAGGTGTCCTGCAGCATCTTCACCGGTGCGTCGATGTCGAAGTCGCGCGGCGTGGTGATCCAGCCGTCGGCCGACCGGGCGATCCACTTGAAGTTCTTCTCGGTGCCGGCGGCCCCGACCAGGATGGGGATATGGGTCTGGACGGGCTTGGGCCAGGCCCACGACGGACCGAAGTCGACGAACTCGCCGTGGTACTCGGCCTCCTCGTCGGTCCACAGGGCCCGCATCGCCTCGAGGTATTCGCGCAGCATGGTCCGGCGGCGGCCGGGCGGCACCTTGTGATCGGCCAGTTCGTCGGTGTTCCACCCGAACCCGACACCCACCGACACCCGGCCGCCGGAGAGGTGATCGAGGGTGGCGATGGATTTGGCCAGCGTGATCGGGTCGTGTTCGACGGGCAGCGACACCGCGGTGGACAGCCGAACCCGGGAGGTCACCGCGCACGCGGTGCCCAGCGACACCCACGGATCGAGGGTGCGCATGTAGCGGTCGTCGGGCAGCGACTCGTCACCGGTGGTGGGGTGGGCGGCCTGGCGCTTGATCGGGATGTGGGTGTGTTCGGGCACGTAGAACGTCGTGAAGCCGTGCTCGTCGGCCAACCGGGCCGCTGCTGCCGGGGTGATCCCGCGATCGGAGGTGAACAACACCAAGCCAAAGTCCATACGCTGAATTAGAACGTGTTCCAATCAGCTACCGCAAGGGGGTACCTGCCCAGCCCAGAACCGTCTCCCGCGGTGAAGTCGTCTAGTGCGGGTGACCGCACCCGATGACGGGTTCGGCCGGAGATGCCGATGGGACGGACCCGGAGCCGATGCCCGACGGTCGTTTTTGTGAGTTTCCTGTGATCAGGCCGCGGGGCCCCTGGCGCGGAAGTGGGCACCTGACGGTGCGCTAGCGTGGATGACCGAACCGCTTACGCGGTCGGCGGTCACGAACCGGCAGACCGCGTCGGCACCGCATCGTCGTCGACGGTCGGTGCCCGTACCGCACAGGAGAGGCCATGTCGTACCCACAAGGCGCGCCCGGAGGCCCCGGATACCCGCCAGCGCAGCAGCCGGGCAACCAGTTCGCCGCGCCGACCCAGCAGTTCAGCAGGGTTCCCGAGCAGGGATCTCCGGCCGAGGGGCCGAGCAGGCTGCCGACCTATCTGACCATGGTCGTCGCTGCTCTGGGCCTGTTGGTCTACCTGTCCAGCTTCGCCCCGCAGTTCACCATCTCCGCGACGGACTTCCCGGGAATGGGGCAGCTCAGCGGCAGCTCGCTGGGACTGCTGTTCGCCGTCATCGCGTCGGTGCTGGCGGCACTGCTGGCCGGGGTGAGCCTGCTGCCCAAGCAGCCCGACTACGCCGCGGTCGTCGCGGTGGCCGCGGTGCTCGGTTTCCTGCTGGTGATCGCCGAGGTGCTCAAGAGGCCCAGCGGCGCGACCATCGACTGGGGTCTGTACCTGGTGATCGCGTTCACGCTGCTGCAGGCGGCCGTGGGCGTCGTGGTGCTGCTGTTCGAGGCCGGCGTGCTCACCGCCCCGGCGCCGCGGCCGAAGTACGAGCAGCCGCAGCACTTCGGTCAGTACCCGGGTGCGTACTACGGTCAGCCGCAGGGGCAGCCGCACGGTCAACCCCAGCACAGCGCCGGTGCGCCGCAGCAGGGTCGCCCCGGCTATCCAGGGCCCTACGGCGGATACCCCGGCGCCGGACCCTCCACCGGAGGCTTCCCGGCGGCCCCGGCCGGCGGTCCGTCCGGGCCGCCCACCCCGCCGACGGGCTTCCCGACCTATGGTCAGCCACCGGCGAGCAATGCGCCGACGAGCCAGGTTCCCACGCCACACCAGCCGTCATCCTCGCAGTCGGATCAGTCCCCGTCGTAGTCTGAGCCGCGCGTGCGGGAACGCCGCACGCCGGAGCCTTCGCGAGGAGCGGCTGTACCCGTGAACAGATCGCCGCAACCGGGCGGCGCCCCCAGACCGGTCGGCGGGACCCGTCAGGCGCGTGATCTGCTCCGGGTGGCGTTCGGTCCCTCGGTTGTGGCGCTGGTCGTCATCGCCGCGGTGGTGCTGCTGCAGCTGCTGATCGCCAACAGCGACATGACGGGCGCGTTCGGCGCCATCGCCAGCATGTGGCTGGGGGTCCATCAGGTGCCGGTGTCGATCGCCGGCAGCGCGCTCGGGGTGATGCCGCTGCTGCCGGTGCTGGCCATGATCTACGCCACCGCCCGGATGACGGCCTCCGCGACCACGAGTGCCTCCTGGTTCGTGACGCGCTGGGTGGTCGCCTCGGCGGTCGGCGGCCCGGTGCTGATCGCCGCGATCTGCCTGGCCGTCATCCACGACGCCGCGTCGGTCCTGACCGATCTCCAGACGCCCGATGCGCTGCGCGCGTTCGGCGGGGTTTTCGTCGTGCACGCGATCGGTGCGTCGGTCGGCGTCGGGTCGCGGGTCGGTCGCCGGCTGCTGGCCTCCTCACCGATGCCGGATTGGCTTCTCGAGTCGGTCCGGGCCGCCACCGCGGGCGTGCTCGCCCTGGTGGGGCTTTCCGGCGCGGTCGTCGCGGGTTCGCTGGTCGTGCACTGGTCGACGATGGACGAGCTGTACTCGATCACCGATTCGGTGTTCGGCCAGCTCAGTCTCACCGTGCTGTCGGTGCTGTACGTGCCCAACGTCATGGTGGGCGCGGCGGCGGTGGCGGTCGGGTCCAGCGCTCACGTGGGCCTGGCGACGTTCAGCCCGTTCACGGTGTTCGGCGGGGACATCCCGGCACTGCCCGTGCTGGCCGCGGTGCCGACCCCACCACTGGGGCCGGTGTGGGTGGCGCTGATGATCGTCGCCGCGGCCGCCGGTGTCGCCCTGGGCCAGCAGTGCGCCCGGCGCCCGCTGCCGCCCCTGTCCGCACTGGCGAAGGTGGTGGTGGCCGCGGCCCTCGCGGCGGTGACGATGGCGCTGCTGGGATATGCCGGTGGCGGGACGCTGGGCAACTTCGGCGATGTGGGGGTCGACCAGACCACCTTCGGTCCGGCCGTCTTCCTCTGGTTCGCCGGTATCGGCGGGCTGACCGTCGCGTTGTCGGGCGGTCTGCTGCCCAGGGTCCGCCCACCCGCTCCCGTAGCCGACGCGCAACCGCGCGCGGCACCGCCGGACACCGCGGACGACACCGAGGAGCCAGTGCCTGCCCCGGGGGAGACGGAATCCGGTGAGCGCGAGCCCCCGTCCGCTGAATCCGAAATGCAGCCCGGTACAGCCGAGCCCGAACCGGAAGCACAGCCCGGCGCAGCCGAACCCGAGACGCCGCCCGATGCGGATGAACCCGCGGCGAGCGCCGGCGGGACGCCGGCGGCCGACGACGAGCGACGACTGCCGCCGGCCGAGGAGTTCGACCCGGAGGACCACTTCGTCACCGACGACGTCAGCGAGGACCGCGGTGTCGACGGTGGCGTCGACCGGAGCGGGTGAGACCCGCAGGTCGCCTGCGCCGAGCTCGGGTCCGGGCTCAGATCAGCCCGGTCTGCTGGGCGGCCACGACCGCCTGCACGCGGGTGTGTGCGCCAAGGCGCTCCATCAGATCCTGGGTGTAGCTGCGCACGGTGTTCACGGTCAGCCCGAGTTCGGCGGCGATCGCCTTGGTGGTCATGCCGCGCCCGATCAGGCGAAGCACCTCGATCTCGCGCGGGCGTAGTTGAGTGGCGGTACCGGCTCCGCCGAGCAGGGATTCGGCGGCCTGCAGATCGCGCACCACACCCTGGTCGACGACGATCCGTCCGGCGACCACCTCCCGCAGTGCATGTGCGATGTCGAGATCCAACGTGCCTTTGAGCAGGACACCGGAGGCGCCCGATTCCAGGCACTGGCGCAGGCGTGCCCGGTCGTCGAACGCGGTCAGCATCACCACCAGGATCCCCGGGATCTCGGTGAGCAGGCGTTGGCACAGCAGCACCCCGTCGTCGTCGCCGAGGCGGATGTCGACGATCGCGACACCGGGTCGCAGGCGGTGCGCGGCGTCGAGAGCCTCGGGCCCCGAGTAGCAGGCCGCCACGACGCGAAAGTCCTCGGTGTGGTCGAGGACGCGTGCGATGCCCTGGGCGACCACCGGATGGTCGTCGATGACGAGGACTTCGACGATCGTCGCCGGGTCCGCGGCGCCGGTCGCCGTCACTGGCTCCACGGGATGGTCGCGCGCACCGTGGTGCCGCCATCGTCGTTGGTGCAGATCTCCAGACTGCCGGCCACCCCGGCCACCTTCTGCAGCAGCCCGGACAACCCCAGTCCGACTCCTCGTCCGGGTACCGGGTTCAGCTCGAAACCATTTGGCAGGCCTTTCCCGTCGTCCTCGACGATCAGCCCGATGCCGTCGGGCCGATAGGACAGCGACACGAACACCGCATCGGCGCCGGCATGCTTGCCGACGTTGTGCAGGGCCTCTCGGACCACGGCCAGAAGTACGCTCTCGGTCTGTGGCGATGCGGGGTGCGGTGACCCGAACACCGCGAGTTCGGTCGCGATCCCGGTGCGTGACCCGAACGTGGCGACGTCGCGGCGAATGGTGACCGGCAACGCGGTGCCCGACGGTGTCAACCGGCCCATCGCGGCGCGCAGGTACGACGAGGCCTCGGCGGCGTCGGTCTCGATGGTGCGGGCGATCTCCTGAACGTCGTCGGCCTCGTGTGCGCTGTGGCGCAGCTCGCGCGCCGACATCGAGATCTTGAACAGCATCTGCCCGGCGGTGTCGTGCAAATCCTGGGCGATCCGCTGGCGTTCCACCTCCACTGCCTGTTCGCCGGCGCTTTGCGCACGGTGCGCCGTGACGACCAGCGGAGCCAGCGATGCGGCGAACTCCCCGAGCAGCAAGGTCACCCGCGGTACCACCCGGCTGCTTCGCTGACCGGCGAACAACACCCCGAGGTTGTGGTCGTCCAGCCGGACCGGAACCGCCGCGAAACCCTGCATGCCGGTTCGCGCGGCGACCGCCGCCACGATGTCGGTCTCCGCCGCGGCGGTGCAGTCGCCGGTGGTGACCGGCATCTCGCGGTCCAGGCAACGCCAGCCCATCCCTGCGCCGCGGGGCACCGTGAGACCGGCGAGATCCTCGTCGGTGCCCACCCAGGACACCATCTCCAGACCGTCGTCGAGCACCAGGGCCAAGATGGACAGATCGGCCGCGGTCATCTCGTGCATACGCCGACATGCCTTGGCGGCCAACACCGCCGGGTCGGTCAGGACCGACAGGCCGCGGGTGGCCACCACCAGGCTGCGAACGTCGTCGATCGATTTCACGGTGTAGCACATGGCAGGGTTATCCCACTTTCGCCGGGGGCGACGTCAGCCGCTGATGACGAACAGTTTCTTGAACGGCTGCGTCACCGTCCAGGTCGACTTCGTTCCCTTGGTGAACGACGCGATGTCGCCCGGGTGCAGGACGACCCGCTCGCCGGTCTCGAGGTCGATGACGAGCTCGCCTTCCAGGGCGTGGATGGTCTCGTCGGCGTTGAACGGATACGGGAAGGTCTGCGGCTCGCTGCGCCAGAGCCCGACCGCGAGGGTGGCGCCTTCGGCGCCTTCGGTGCGGACCCAGTGAACTTCACCGATGGCCTGCCCGCCGACGATGAACGGCTCGTAGTCCTCGGCGGCCGCCGCTGACCGGGCGTACTCGGCGGTGGTGGTGACAGACATGGGTATCGCTCCAATCAAGTGTGCCGGCCGATCGCGAAATGGTCGGGATCAGAAAGTCGATACCTTCGTGATCGACTCCCGACGATATTAGGCGTCGAGCATCGGAAAACATGCACCTGAAAATGGGGGTAGTCGATGGCCTCCGCACGCTCCTGCCTCATTTCAGCTGCAGCGTTACCTATTCCGAACATCTTGGAAACCAATTCTTTTCAGCGCGCACCTACAAATTCAGGTACCGCGTGAAGTACTATCCGATTGGCCATATTCGGTCGTCACACTGAATTAATCGCCAAGAAATCGCGGCGACATCATTTTTGGGCTGACTGGGAGTTACTCGAATGCTCCGTCAGCCTAAGGACCAGCCCGA
This sequence comes from Mycobacterium sp. ABE4_509, assembly GCF_056160785.1. Taxonomy (NCBI): domain Bacteria; kingdom Bacillati; phylum Actinomycetota; class Actinomycetes; order Mycobacteriales; family Mycobacteriaceae; genus Mycobacterium; species Mycobacterium sp. ABE4_509. The sequence continues at coordinate 16,168 of NZ_JBSWXU010000037.1, forward strand.
ATGACGATCGCACCGGAACAGCCCTCGAAGCCCGTCAAGGAACTCACGATCGTGCGGGGCGCGTGCCCGCACGACTGCCCCGACACCTGCGCCATGCTCTACCACGTCGACGACGGCAAGCTCGTCGACGTCAAGGGCGACCCCGACCACCCGATGACCAGGGGTGGGTTGTGCGTCAAGCTGAAGAACTTCCCGGAACACCACTACCAGTCCGACCGGCTGATGTACCCGATGCGGCGCGTCGGGCCCAAGGGGGCCGGCGAGTTCGAGCGGATCAGCTGGGAGGACGCGCTCGCCGAGATCAAGGCGCGCTGGACCGGAATCATCGACGAGTACGGCAGCCAGGCGATCATGCCCCACGCCTACCTCGGTCATCAGGGTGTCATCAATGGCCTGACCGCGGGTGACGCCTTCTTCAACCGACTGGGTTCGACGGTGGCCGAGAAGACGTACTGCGAATCCGGCTCCTCGACGGCCTGGCACATGACCGTCGGCGGCACCGGCGGCCTCGACGTCGAGTCGATGGCCCACTCGAAGTACATCATCGTCTGGGGCATGAACATGACCAGCACGAACCTGCACGGCTGGCCGTTCATCCTGCAGGCGCGCAAGGACAACGGCGCCAAGATCGTGGTGATCGATCCCGTCAACACTCGCACCGCGCGCCAGGCCGACTGGCACATTCCGATCCGGCCGGGAACCGACGGCGCGCTCGCGCTGGGCCTTATCCACGAGATCATCGCCGCCGGCCTGGTCGACGACGACTACGTGCAGAACTACACCGTCGGCTTCGAGGAACTGGCCGAGCGCGCGGCCAACTACCCCGCCGAGCGGGTCGAGGAGATCACCGGGATCCCGGCTGACGACGTGCGCACCCTGGCCCGTGAATACGCCACCACGCAGCCGGCCGCCATTCGCCAAGGTGTCGCCCTGGAACGCAACCGTGGTGGTGGCCAGGCGATTCGGGCGATCACGTGCCTGCCGGCACTGGTGGGGGCATGGCGGCACGTGGGCGGCGGCACCATGGAGATGCCGATCTGGGAGTTTCCGACCAAGTTCGACGCCATCTGCATGCCCGAGTGGATTCCGGAGGGAACCCGCGTCGTCAACGAGCTCGACCTGGGTATGGCGCTGACCGGGGAAATGGAACTCGACCCGCCGATCAAGTCGCTGTTCGTGTACAACTCCAACCCGGTCTCGCAGGGCCCAGCGCAGACCAAGACCACGAAGGGGCTGATGCGGGATGACCTCTTCACTGTGGTCAGCGAGCATTTCCTCACCGACACAGCGAAATTCGCGGATATCGTGCTTCCAGCCACGATGCAGGCCGAGCAGCTCGACATCATGGTCACCTGGGGCCACCTCTACATTTCCCTCAACCAGCCCGCCATCGAGCCGCCCGGTGAATGTGTGCCCAACGTCGAGCTGTTCCGGCGACTGGCCAAGACGATGGGTTTCTCCGACCCGTATTGGGATCGCACCGACCGCGAGATGCTGATCGACTTCCACGACTGGGATGCCCCCGCACTGGAGGGGATCACCTACGAAAAGCTCGAAGAGGTCGGCTGGGCGCGGCTCAACGTCGGGTTGCCGCATGAGCGGGCGCCGCACGCCGAGGGCAACTTCCCGACACCGTCGGGCAAGTGCGAGTTCAAGTCCAGCCTCGCCGAGGGCGGAAACTTCGTGGTGCCGGTGTGGCGTTCGATGTATGAGGCGTTCCAGCCCGGCGGGTACGTCGACCCGGTGCCGGATTACATCCCACCCTTCGAATCCCCCGAGTCGAATCCGGATCTGGCCAGGAAGTTCCCGTTGCGGATCGTCACCCCGAAGCCACACGCCTTCCTCAACACCCAGTACGGCAACGCCGCAGACAAGCAGGCCGTGCAGGGGGAGCAGCGGGTCTTCATTCATCCCGACGATGCCGCCGACCGGGATATCGCCGACGACGAACTCGTCCGCGTCTTCAACGAGCGCGGCAGTTTCCAGGGACCCGCGGTGATCGACAAGTCGGTGATGCCGGGCCTTGTGATGGCCAATGTCGGGCACTGGCAGTACAAGAGCCACGGCTCCACGGTCAACGCGATCACCGCTGACCGGCACTGCGGGCTGGGCAATGCCGGGGTGTACGGCGACAACCTGGTGCAGGTGGAGAAACTCGGCGAGCAGGTCGCGGCCAGCTGAATCCTCATCGGGTGATCCCCGTCCGGCGGACGGGGATCACCGGCTGGGTGCGCCGACCGGGACAGGAGACTGAGTGTGACCATCGATCTGGCCAATCCGGTAGTGAAGGGACGGACGGTGTCCGACCAGCGCGGCCGGGTGTTCCGCGATCTGCGTATCTCGTTGACCGACCGATGCAACTTTCGCTGTACCTACTGCATGCCGCGGGAGAAATTCGGCTCCGAGCACGCCTATCTGGGACGCTCGCAGCTGCTCACCGATGACGAGGTCGTCCGCTTGGCACACAGGTTCGTCGGCCTCGGCGCCCGGAAGATCAGGCTGACGGGCGGGGAACCGCTGCTGCGGGCGGGCATCGTCGAGCTGGTATCCAGGCTGGCGGATCTGGAGGTGGATCTTGCCGTGACCACCAACGGGTCGCTACTGCCCCGGCTGGCCGCGCCGCTGGCCAGGGCCGGATGCAAACGTGTCACCGTGAGCCTCGATTCGCTCGACGACGCCGTGTTCGCGACGATGAGCGACACCCGGTTCGGCGTCGGCGACGTGCTGGCCGGGATCAGCGCGGCCGAGGAGGCGGGCTTGGCCCCGGTGAAGATCAACACCGTCGTGCAGCGCGGCGTCAACGACGGGCCCGGCCTGCGTCATCTGGTCGACCTGGCCGGGCACTTCCGAGGCACCGGGCACGTGGTGCGATTCATCGAGTACATGGACGTCGGGGGCACCAACGGTTGGTCGCCCGACGATGTCGTGCCCTCCGCAGCGGTGGCGGCCGCGCTCGATGCCCGCTATCCGATCGAACCACTCGACCCGGCTCAGCCGGGTGAAGTGGCTTCCCGCTACCGCTACCGCGACGGGGCAGGGGAAGTGGGGTTCATCAGCTCGGTGTCCGAGCCGTTCTGTGGCGAGTGCTCGAGGGGGCGACTGTCGGCCGACGGACAGCTGTTCACCTGCCTGTTCGCCGGCGCGGGCACAGATCTGCGTAGTCCGTTGCGGGCCGGTGCCAGCGACGAGGAACTCGACGATGTCATCGCCGGCCGGTGGCGGCAGCGCTCTGATCGCTACTCCGAACTGCGTAGCCGCGATGCACCCACGCCCGGCGGGCCACGGGTGGAGATGTCGTTCATCGGCGGCTGACTGCACCGATCGGTGGTGGGGCCCTCAGCGCCCTGTTCGAGTCGATCCAACCCGTCACGGTCGCGCCGATCCACTCCCGTTAGGCTCTCAGGCGTGCAGCCCGCGGTCCGAGTACCCCCGAGCGCGCCGGCTCGGCTGGTGGTGCTGGCCTCGGGCACCGGGTCGCTGCTGGAGACGCTGCTCGAGTCGGCTGCCGGCGACTACCCCGCCCGGGTGGTGGCGGTGGGGACCGACCGGGTGTGTCGAGCCCTGGACGTCGCGGCGGCCGCATCCGTGCCGACTTTCACCGTCCGCCTGGGCGATCACCCGGACCGCAGCGCCTGGGACGTCGCCGTGACCGAGGCGACCGCAGCCCATCACCCAGATCTCGTGGTTTCGGCCGGATTCATGAAAATTCTCGGCCGCCAGTTTCTTTCACGCTTCCCCGCCCGCGTGGTCAACACGCATCCGGCCCTGCTGCCCGCGTTCCCCGGTGCGCATGCGGTGCCCGACGCGTTGGCGTACGGCGTGAAGGTGACCGGATGCACGGTGCACCTGGTCGACGACGGGACCGACACCGGCCCGATCCTCGCCCAGCAGGCCGTGCCGGTACTCGACGGTGACGATGAGGCCACCCTGCACGAGCGGATCAAGGTGGTCGAACGGCAGCTCCTGGTGGATGTCCTGGCAGCGCTGGCAACCCGCGGCGTGACCTGGACGGGACGAAAGGCGACCATAGGATGACCGAGACCACCCTGCCCTACCGGCGCAAGATCCGGCGGGCGCTGATCAGCGTCTACGACAAGACCGGGTTGGTGTCCCTCGCGCAGGGGCTGCACCAGGCCGGCGTGGAGCTGGTCTCGACCGGATCCACCGCCAAAACCATTGCCGCAGCGGGCGTGCCGGTCACCCCGGTGGAGAAGGTGACCGGCTTCCCCGAGGTGCTCGGCGGCCGGGTCAAGACCCTGCACCCGCATGTGCACGCGGGCCTGCTCGCCGACCAGCGCAAGACCGAGCACATCTCGGCGCTGGCCGAGCTCGGCGTGGAACCGTTCGAGCTGGTGGTGGTGAACCTCTACCCGTTCACCCAGACCGTGAACTCCGGGGCCGACGAGGACGACTGCGTCGAGCAGATCGACATCGGTGGGCCCTCGATGGTGCGTGCGGCCGCCAAGAACCATCAGAGCGTGGCCGTGGTGGTGGATCCGCTCGGCTACGACGGGGTGCTCGCAGCGGTGCGGGCCGGCGGGTTCACCGTCGAGGAACGCAAGAAGCTGGCCTCCCTGGCCTTCCGGCACACCGCCGAGTACGACGTCGCGGTGGCGTCCTGGATGGAGTCGGTGCTGGCGCCCAGCGACGACCCGGAGGAATCCGGCACCGACGCGTCGGCTCTGCCGCCGTGGCTCGGTGCCACCTTCCGGCGCACGGCGGTGCTGCGCTACGGCGAGAACCCGCATCAGGCCGCAGCGCTCTACAGCGACGACGGCGGCTGGCCCGGCCTGGCGCAGGCCGAGCAGTTGCACGGCAAGGAAATGTCCTACAACAACTACACCGATGCCGATGCGGCCTGGCGGGCGGCGTTCGACCACGAGGACATCTGTGTGGCGATCATCAAGCACGCCAACCCGTGTGGCATCGCGGTGTCGTCGGTGTCGGTGGCCGATGCGCACCGCAAGGCGCACGAATGCGATCCGCTGTCGGCCTTCGGCGGGGTGATCGCGGCCAACACCGAGGTGACCGTCGAGATGGCCGAGACGGTTTCGGGCATCTTCACCGAGGTGATCGTCGCGCCCGCCTATGAGCCCGGCGCCGTTGCGGTGCTGGCCACCAAGAAGAACATCAGGGTGTTGGTGGCTTCCGAGCCGCAGCTCGGCGGTACGGAATTCCGCCAGATCAGCGGCGGTCTGCTCCTGCAGCAGCGCGATGCGGTCGACGCGGGTGGCGACGACCCCGCAAACTGGACGTTGGCGACCGGGGAGCCGGCGGACCCCGAAACGCTCGCGGATCTGGTGTTCGCGTGGCGGACCTGCCGTGCGGTCAAGTCCAACGCGATCGTGATCGCCTCCGACGGAGCGACGGTCGGTGTCGGTATGGGTCAGGTCAACCGGGTGGACGCGGCCAGGCTGGCGGTCGAGCGGGCCGGCGACCGCACCAAGGGCGCGGTGGCCGCCTCGGATGCGTTCTTCCCGTTCCCGGACGGGCTGGAAATGCTGACCAGGGCCGGAGTCAGGGCCGTCGTGCATCCGGGAGGGTCGGTGCGTGATGACGAGGTGACCGCGGCCGCCGAAGCCGCCGGCATCGCGCTGTACCTCACCGGAGCGCGGCACTTCGCGCACTGACGTGCGCTCAGGGCAGGTCGGAGAGCAGCTGGTCGCGCACGGTTTCCAGGTGTGCGCGCATTGCGGCGTGGGCCCGCGCCGGCGAATCCGCGGCGACCGGGCCACTGCTCGCGCCGTCAGGACTCAGCCGACTGGACCTGATCGACGCCCGCACCGCCGGGGAACCCAACCTGATGACCCTGGTCGTCATCGCGGCGACGGCCGAAGACTTCGACGAGACCAGGCGGTGCCTTGACCCACCGGCTGGAGAAGAAGGTCACCATCCACGCCCGGGGATCCGACGAGGTGGGTGCGGCCGCCCGGGCCCAACCCGGCCAACATCGAGACGGTGATCCTCGACGGGCGGGTGATTACGCGGCGGGCGAAAAGTAACTGCTCGGTGACGAGTTTTGGGTGCAGACCCGCACACCGGCGGGCAAGAGTCGTAGCGTGGAGTGGTGACTTCACCTAACGATCTCCCCCGCACCGTCGGTGAACTGCGCGCCTCCGGACACCGCGAACGCAGCGTGAAGGCCGAGATCCGGGAGAACCTGCTGGACAAGCTCAGCGCCGGCGTCGACGTGGCCGAGGTGTGGCCGGGCATCCTGGGATTCGAGGACACCGTGATCCCGCAGCTCGAGCGCGCGCTGATCGCCGGACACGATGTCGTGCTGCTCGGTGAGCGCGGCCAGGGCAAGACCCGGCTGCTGCGCGCGCTGAGCGGACTGCTCGACGAATGGACCCCGGTCATCGCCGGCGCGGAACTCGGCGAACATCCCTACAGTCCGATCACCCCGGAATCGATCCGGCGCGCCGCCGACTCCGGCGACGACCTCCCGGTGGCCTGGAAGCACCGCAGCGAGCGCTACACCGAGAAGCTGGCGACGCCGGACACCAGCGTCGCCGACCTGGTCGGCGACATCGACCCCATCAAGGTCGCCGAGGGGCGCAGCCTGGGTGACCCGGAGACCATCGCCTACGGGCTGATCCCGCGGGCACACCGCGGCATCGTCGCGGTCAACGAGCTGCCCGACCTCGCCGAACGCATCCAGGTGGCGATGCTCAACGTGATGGAGGAACGCGACATCCAGGTGCGCGGCTACACGCTGCGGCTGCCGCTGGACGTGGTCGTCGTGGCCAGCGCCAACCCCGAGGACTACACCAACCGCGGACGCATCATCACCCCGCTCAAGGACCGCTTCGGCGCCGAGATTCGCACCCATTACCCGCAGGAACTCGACGCCGAGGTGGGCGTCATCAGCCAGGAGGCGCACCTGGCCGCGGAGGTGCCCGACTATCTGTTGCAGATCCTGGCCCGGTTCGCCCGCGGGCTGCGTGAGTCGACCTCGGTCGACCAGCGCTCCGGGGTGTCGGCGCGGTTCGCGATCGCCGCCGCCGAGACGGTCGCCGCGTCCGCCCGGCACCGCGGAGCGCTGCTGGGTGAAGACGACCCGGTGGCGCGGGTGGTCGACCTGGGCACCGTCATCGAGGTGCTGCGCGGCAAGCTGGAGTTCGAGTCCGGTGAGGAGGGCCGCGAGCAGGCCGTCCTGGAGCATCTGTTGCGCCGGGCGACGGCCGAGACCGCCCAGCGTCTGCTCGGCGGGATCGACGTCGCCGCCATCGTGACCGCGGTCGAGGGCGGTTCCCCGGTGACCACCGGGGAACGGGTCTCGGCGCGCGAGGTGCTCGACGCGTTGCCCGAGGTTCCCGCCGTCGCCGAGATCCAGCGGCGCCTCGACGCACAGACCGACGGCCAGCGAGCCGCCGCCGTGGAGCTGGCGCTGGAGGCGCTGTACCTGGCCAAGCGGATCGACAAGGTCTCCGGTGAGGGTGAAACGGTCTATGGCTAGACGAGGCTCCCCACGTACCTCCCGGTACTCCAGCTACACCGGGGGGCCCGACCCGCTGGCCCCGCCGATCGACCTGCGCGAGGCGCTCGAGGCGATCGGTCAGGACGTCATGGAGGGCACCTCGCCCCGGCGGGCGCTGTCCGAGCTGCTGCGCCGCGGTTCGAAGAACATGCCCGGTGCCGACAAGCTGGCCGCCGAAGCCAACCGGCGCAGAAGGGAACTGCTGCAGAACAACAACCTCGACGGCACCCTCGCCGAGATCAAACAGCTGCTCGACGACGCAGTGCTGGCCGAACGCAAGGAGCTCGCGCGCGCCCTCGACGACGACGCCCGGTTCGGCGAGCTGCAGCTGGACTCGCTGTCGCAGTCGCCGGCCAAGGCCGTGCAGGAACTGTCCGAGTACGACTGGCGCTCGCCGGAGGCACGCGAGAAGTACGACCAGATCAAGGATCTGCTCGGCCGCGAGATGCTCGACCAGCGCTTCGCCGGGATGAAGGAGGCCCTGGAGAACGCGACCGACGAGGACCGCCAGCGGGTCAACGACATGCTCGACGACCTGAACACGCTGCTGGACAAACACGCCAAGGGCGAGGATTCACAGCAGGATTTTCAGGACTTCATGGACAAGCACGGCGAGTTCTTCCCGGAGAATCCGCGCAACATCGACGAGCTGCTGGATTCGCTGGCCCAGCGCGCCGCCGCGGCGCAGCGCTTCCGCAACAGCCTGTCCGAGCAGCAGCGCGCCGAGTTGGATCAGTTGGCGCAGCAGGCGTTCGGCTCGCCGTCGCTGATGAACGCGCTCGACCGCCTCGACTCGCACCTGCAGGCCGCGCGACCCGGTGAGGACTGGAGCGGTTCGGAGCGCTTCTCCGGCGACGACCCGATGGGCATGGGGGAGGGCGCGCAGGCGATGGCCGACATCGCCGAACTCGAACAGCTCGCCGAGCAGCTGTCGCAGAGCTACTCGGGGGCGACGATGGACGACGTCGACCTCGACATGCTGGCGCGCCAGCTCGGCGAGGACGCCGCCGTCGACGCCCGGACGTTGTCGGAGCTGGAGCGGGCCCTGATGAACCAGGGCTTCCTGGACCGGGGTTCCGACGGGCAGTGGCGGTTGTCGCCGAAGGCGATGCGGCAACTGGGCCAGGCGGCGCTGCGCGATGTGGCGCAACAACTATCGGGGCGCCACGGTGAACGTGAGACCCGCCGTGCCGGCGCGGCCGGCGAACTGACCGGCGCGACCCGGCCCTGGCAGTTCGGCGACACCGAACCGTGGAACGTCACCCGAACGATCACGAATTCGGTGCTGCGGGAGGCCGGCACGGGGGAGCGGCCGCTGCCGGTGCGGATCACCGTCGACGACGTCGAGATCTCCGAGACCGAGACCCGCACCCAGGCCGCGGTGGCCCTGCTGGTCGACACGTCGTTCTCGATGGTGATGGAGAACCGGTGGCTGCCGATGAAGCGCACGGCACTGGCACTCAATCATCTGGTCAGCACCCGGTTCCGGTCCGACGCGCTGCAGATCGTCGCCTTCGGCCGGTATGCGCGCACCGTCACCGCTGCCGAGTTGACCGGGCTGGAGGGTGTCTACGAACAGGGCACCAACCTGCACCACGCGCTCGCGTTGGCGACCCGTCACCTGCGGCGGCACCCGAACGCCCAGCCGGTGGTGCTCGTCGTCACCGACGGTGAGCCGACCGCACACCTCGAGGACTTCGGCGGCGACCCAGGGAGCGGAACTTCTACTGTGTTTTTTGATTACCCGCCGCATCCGCGGACCATCGCCCACACCGTGCGGGGTTTCGACGAGGTCGCCCGGCTCGGGGCCCAGGTGACGATCTTCCGGCTCGGCAGCGATCCGGGCCTGGCCCGCTTCATCGACCAGGTGGCCCGCCGCGTCGGCGGCCGGGTGGTGGTGCCCGATCTGGACGGCCTGGGCGCCGCCGTGGTCGGGGACTACCTGAGTGCGAAACGCCGCCGCTAGCCGGCCTTGCGCTTCTTGCGCTTGACTCCGACGCTGCCCCACAGCGAGAAGCCGCGGATCTTGATGCACGGTGCGCCCGGGGCTCCGCCGCCGGTGATGTCGTGGTCGAAGCTGCCCATCACCGCGACGCCGTGCGCGTCGACGTTGACCTCGGGCGGCACCAGGATGGTTTGCCCGCCCATGATCGAGTACGACCGGATCTCGACGTCATGGCTGGTGAAATCGGCGTAGCGCATGTCGACCACCCCGCCACCCCAGAACGCGAACGTGGTGAGCCGCTTCGGGACGTTCCAGCGGCCGCGGCGCTCGTAGCCGCTGAGGATCGCCAGCAGCAGCGTCGAGGGCGCGGGACGGCACGGGCCGCGTCGCCCCCGGGTGACCGCTCCGGGAAGATCGGCCGACAGCCGGTCGAGTTCGTCGTAGGTGGTGGCGGCGTAGGCCTGGTTGAGTCGATTCTCGTACTCGCTGAGCCCGAGTTTTCCCGACGCGGCCGCATCGGTGAGTAGCTGCGCCACTTCGATCCGGTCGGTGTCCGCAGCGCGCGCCGACCCGTTCCGCGAGGCGGGCGTACTCATCGGTGCCTTCGGTGGTTCGCGCGAGCGCACATCGACACCGAGCCTACGGCGAACGTCGGCACATGCAAGCGGCTTCACCAAACTGTGAGGACTGATCCCGCCGTCATCGGACCCACGCCGGTGGGCGGCGCTGCAGGAACGCCGTCATCCCCTCCCTGGCCTCCTCGGAGACGAACAGCGCCGCGGTCTGCCGGGTCAGCTGCTCGGCGTGCCGGTCGAAGTCGTCCAGGATGGGTGCTGTGGTCAGCGCCTTGGACGCGGCCAGCCCCTGCGGCGAACCCTGCGCGACGGCGGCCGCCAGGCCGGTCACCGTCGCCGCGACGTCGTCGCTGGCGACGGTGATCAAACCCATGTCGGCGGCCGCATCGGCGCCGAACTTCTCACCGGTGACGAAGTAGCGCCCGGCGGCGCGGGCGGTCATCTTCGGCAGCAGGGTCAGCGAGATGATCGACGGCGCCACCCCCAGCCGCGCCTCGGTGAGCGCGAAGGTGCTGGCGTGTCCGGCCACGGCGATGTCGCAGGCGCCGAGCAGGCCCAGACCGCCGGCCCGGACGTGGCCGTCGACGGCGGCGATCACCGGCAGCGGCAGCTCCAGGATGCGGCGCAGCAGCCGGGTCATCTCCCGGGCCCGGGCGGCGGCCTGATCGGCGGGGTCGGCGGGATCGGCGAGATCGGCGAGGTTACTGCCCGACGCCGACGCTTCGCTCAGGTCGGCGCCGGCGCAGAACGTGCCTCCGGTGTGCCCGAGCACCACCACCCGCACCCCGGTGGCGGCGGCCGCCCGGGTCAGCCCGTCGTGCAGCTGTTGCACCAGCGCCGAGGACAACGCGTTGCGGTTGTGCGGCGAATCCAGCGTCAGCCGCGCGACGGACTCGCCCGGACCGTCGAGGGTGTATCGCACCAGAGGGTCTGGCGCCACCGTGTCGTTCACCGGGCCCATCAGTACGACCGGGGCAGGCCCAGCGAGGTCTGGGCCACGAAGTTGAGGATCATCTCCCGGCTGACCGGGGCGATGCGGGTCAGCCGGGACGCGGCCAGCATGGACGCGACGCCGTACTCCTTGGTCAGTCCGTTGCCGCCGAGGGACTGCACGGCCTGGTCGACGGCGCGCACGGTGGCCTCACCGGCGGCGTACTTGGCCATGTTCGCGGCCTCGGCGGCGGCCATGTCGTCGCCGGTGTCGTAGAGCGCGGCGGCCTTCTGCATCATCAGTTTGGCCAGTTCGATCTCGATGTGGTTCTGCGCCAACGGATGTGACAGGCCCTGATGGGAGCCGATGGGGGTCTTCCACACCTGGCGGGTCTTCACGTAGTCGACCGCCCGGTCGAGGGCGAAGCGGGCCATGCCGACCCCGCTGGCCGCTCCCATGATGCGTTCCGGGTTCAGCCCGGCGAACAGCTGCGCGATCGCGGCGTCCTCGGAGCCGACCAGGGCGTCGGCGGGCAGCCGCACCTCGTCGAGGAAGACCTGGAACTGGAACTCCGGGGAGATGATCTCCATCGGGATCTTGGTGTAGGTGAACCCCGGTGCGTCGGTGGGGACCACGAACAGGGCGGGTTTGAGGTTGCCGGTCTTGTGGTCTTCGGTGCGGCCGACGACCAGCACCGCCTGGGCTTGATCGACCCCGGAGATGTAGACCTTCTGACCGGACAGGATCCAGTCGCCGCCGTCCCGGCGGGCCGTGGTGGTGATCTTGTGCGAGTTGGACCCGGCGTCGGGTTCGGTGATGGCGAACGCCATCGTCAGCGAGCCGTCGGCGATGCCGGGGATCCAGCGCTTCTTCTGCTCCTCGGTGCCGAACTTGGAGATGATGGTGCCGTTGATCGCCGGTGACACCACCATCATCAGCAGCGACGACCCGGCTGCCGAGATCTCCTCCATCACCAGGCTGAGCTCGTACATGCCCGCCCCGCCGCCGCCGTACTCCTCGGGCAGGTTGACGCCGATGAAGCCGAGCTTGCCGGCCTCGGACCACAGTTCGGTGGTGTGTTCGCCGGCGCGCGCTTTCTCCAGGTAGTACTCCTGGCCGTAGTTGGCCGCCATCGCGGCCACCGCCTTGCGCAGTGCCTGCTGCTCCTCGGTTTCGATGAAGCCGCTCATGGGGTTTCTCCTTCGGTGTTGTCCACTCGGGCGAGTACGGCCCCGACCTCCACCTGGTGGCCGGGTTCGACGTTGAGTTCGACGAGCACTCCGTTGCCGGGTGCGCAGATGGTGTGCTCCATCTTCATCGCTTCGAGCCAGATCAGCGGTTGTCCCGCGGTCACGGTGTCCCCGGCGGTCGCGCCGACGCGCAGCACCGACCCGGGCATCGGCGCCAGCAGCGATCCGTGCGCCAGCGCAGCGTCGGGGTCGGGGTAGCGCGGCAGCGCGGTCAGGCGCACGCTGCCGGCGGGTGAGTCGACGAACACGGTGTCGAGGTGGCGGGCGATCTCGAACGGCCGCTCGACCGCGCCGTCGGCGAGGACAACCCGCTGCGGCGTGGCCGAGACCACGGTGACGTCCGAGACGTTCTCACTGCCCTCGACGCGGGCACCGTCGCGGCCGAAGCGGTACCGGACGTCGTGGGTTCGGCCGGCATCGTCGTCGTAGCGTCTGGTCTGCGGGCCGGAGGCCAGATTCCGCCAGCCGCTGGGGATTCCGGGGAAGACGGCTGCGGTGTCGCGGTTGTGGGCGGCATCGGCGAGCGCGGCGGCGATGGCTGCCAGTTCCGTGGTGCGCTCATCGGCGACCGGTCCGGCCAGCTCGGCCAGACCGTGGGTGTCGAAGAACGCAGTGTCTGTCGCGCCGTCGAGGAAGGCCTGCCGGCGCAGCACGTTCACCAGCAGATCGCGGTTGGTGCGCACGCCGTGGATGCGGGTCCGCAGCAGCGCGTCGGCCAGCAGTGCCGCCGACTGCCCTCGGGTCGGTGCACAGGAGATGACCTTCGCGATCATCGGGTCGTAGAACACCGAGATCACCGAGTCGTCGGTGATGCCGGCATCGACTCTCACCCCGGCGCGCCCGACCGGCCCGAACTCGGCGACCGCGGTCGGGACGTTGAACCGGTGGACCGTGCCCGCCTGCGGCTGCCAGTTCTTGGCGGGGTCCTCGGCGTAGAGCCGGGCCTCGATGGCGGCGCCGCGCGCGGCCGGGGGCTGCGGGTCCAGCGCCGCACCGTCGGCGATGTCGAGTTGCAGCGCCACCAGATCCAGACCGGTGGTGAGTTCGGTGACCGGGTGCTCGACCTGCAGGCGGGTGTTCATCTCGAGGAAGAAGAAGGATCCGGCTTCGCCCGGATCCGAGGAAGCCATGAATTCGACGGTGCCCGCGCCGGTGTAGCCGATCGCCGAGGCGGCCAGCCGGGCGGCCTCGAAGAGCCTGTCGCGCATGCCCGGAACCCGTTCGACGAGCGGGGACGGGGCCTCCTCGATGATCTTCTGGTGGCGGCGCTGGATCGAGCATTCCCGCTCACCGACCGCCCACACCGTGCCGTGGGTGTCGGCCATCACCTGGACCTCGATGTGGTGGCCGGCGGCCAGGTAGCGCTCGCAGAAGATGGTGGGGTCGCCGAACGCCGACTGTGCCTCCCGGCGCGCGGCCTCGACCTGGGCCGGCAGCTCGGCGAGTTCGTTCACCACCCGCATGCCGCGCCCGCCGCCGCCGGCCGAGGCTTTGATCAGCACCGGCAGCGCGTCGGCGGTGACCGCGTCGGGGTCGAGTTCGTCGAGTACCGGGACACCTGCGGCGGCCATGATCTTCTTGGCCTCGATCTTGGAGCCCATCGACGCCACCGCCGATGTCGGCGGCCCGATCCAGGTCAGCCCGGCGGCCTGCACCGCGGCGGCGAAGTCGGCGTTCTCCGAGAGGAATCCGTAGCCCGGATGGATCGCGTCGGCGCCGGCGGCGTGCGCCGCCGCGATGAGTTGAGCCGAGTCGAGGTAGCCGCGGGTGCCGTCCAGGTGTACCCGGGCGTCGGCCTCGGCGACGTGCGGGGACCCGGCATCGGGATCGGTGTACACCGCGACGGTCCGGATGCCGAGGCGCCGGCAGGTGGCGAACACCCGGCGGGCGATCTCGCCGCGGTTGGCGACCAGGACTGTGGTGATCATTGTCCTCCTCCGGCGATTTCGGCGTGATTCTCTGCGCTCAGCGGTGACAAGCACGCCGAAATCGCGAGCATGGCGGCGCTCACATCCGGAAGACGCCGAAGTTCGACGTCCCCTCGATCGGGCCGTTGGCGACGGCCGACAGGCACATCCCCAGCACGGTGCGGGTGTCGCGCGGATCGATCACGCCGTCGTCGTAGAGCCGGCCGGACAGGAACATCGGCAGCGATTCGGCCTCGATCTGCGCCTCCACCGCCGCCCGCAGTGCCGCGTCGGCGTCCTCGTCGACCTGCTGGCCCCTGGCCTCGGTCGCGGCCCGGCTGACGATGGACAACACCCCGGCCAGCTGGGTTCCGCCCATCACGGCGGACTTCGCGCTCGGCCAGGCGAACAGGAAGCGCGGATCGTAGGCGCGTCCGCACATGCCGTAGTGCCCGGCGCCGTAGGAGGCCCCGATCAGCAGCGAGATGTGCGGCACGGTCGAGTTGGAGACGGCGTTGATCATCATCGAGCCGTGCTTGATCATCCCGCCTTCCTCGTAGTTCCGGCCGACCATGTAGCCGGTGGTGTTGTGCAGGAACAGCAGTGGCGTGTCGCTGCGATTGGCCAGCTGGATGAACTGGGTGGCCTTCTGCGACTCCTCGCTGAACAACACGCCGCGCGCGTTGGCCAGAATGCCCAGCGGATACCCGTGCAATGTCGCCCACCCGGTCACCAGGGATCCGCCGTAGAGCGGTTTGAACTCGTCGAACTCCGAGCCGTCGACGATGCGGGCGATCACCTCACGGGGGTCGAACGGGATCCGCAGATCCGCCGGAACGACGCCGACCAGCTCGTCGGGGTCGAACAGCGGCGCCGAGAACGGCCCCGGTTCGGGCCCCTGCTTGCGCCAGTTCAACCGCGCGACGATCCGCCTGCCGATGCGCAGCGCGTCGAGTTCGTCGACGGCGAAGTAGTCGCCCAGCCCGGATGTCCGCGCGTGCATCTCGGCGCCGCCGAGCGATTCGTCGTCGGATTCCTCGCCGGTTGCCATCTTCACCAGCGGAGGGCCGGCCAGGAACACCTTCGACCGTTCCTTGATCATCACGACGTGATCGGACATCCCGGGGATGTAGGCGCCACCGGCGGTCGAGTTGCCGAAAACGATGGCGACCGTGGGTATCCCGGCCGCTGAAAGCCGGGTGAGGTCCCGGAACATCTGGCCGCCGGGGATGAAGATCTCTTTCTGGGTGGGCAGGTCGGCGCCACCGGATTCCACCAGCGAGATCACCGGAAGCCGGTTCTGCAGCGCGATCTGGTTGGCCCGCAGGATCTTGCGCAGAGTCCACGGGTTGCTGGTGCCGCCCTTGACGGTGGGGTCGTTGGCGACCACCACGCATTCGACACCGCTGACTGCCCCGATGCCGACCACCACGCTGGCGCCCACGGTGAAATCGGTGCCCCAGGCCGCCAGCGGGCTGAGTTCCAGGAACGGCGAGTCCTGGTCGAGCAGGCCCTCGATCCGTTCCCGGGCGGTCATCTTGCCGCGGGCGTGGTGGCGGGAGACGTACTTCTCCCCGCCGCCGGCAAGCGCCTTGTCGTGTTCGGCGGCCAGCTCGGCGATCTTGGCGGTCATCGCCTCAGCGGCCTCGGTGAAGGCGGCCGAGCGGGGGTCGAGCGCCGACCGCAGGGTTGATGCGCGATCCGTCCCCCGCGAGCGGGAGGTGCCCCCAGCGCTCCTCGCTGTGCTCCTCGCTGAAGTCATGACTGGAATCCCAACGTCTTGGCGGCCAGCGCCGTGAGGATCTCGGTGGTGCCGCCCCCGATGCCGAGTATGCGCATGTCACGGTACTGGCGTTCGATCTCGGATTCGGCCATGTAGCCCATTCCGCCGAACAATTGCACGGCCTGGTTGGCCACCCACTCGCCGGCTTCGACGGCGGTGTTCTTGGCGAAGCAGACCTCGGTGATCAGGTTCGTCTCACCTGCCAGCTGCCGTTCCACCACGTGGTGGGTGTAGACGCGGGCGACGTCGATACGCCGGGCCATCTCGGCCAGCGTGTTCTGTACCGACTGACGGGCGATCAACGGTTTGCCGAAGGTCTCCCGGTTGCGGCACCAGTCCACGGTCAGGTCCAGGCAGCGCTGCGCGCTCGAATAGGCTTGTGCCGCAAGTCCGACGCGTTCGGAGACGAACGCGGCGGCGATCTGCAGGAAGCCCGAGTTCTCGACGCCGACGAGGTTGGCGGCCGGGACCCGGACGTCGGTGTAGGACAGTTCGGCGGTGTCCGAGGACCGCCAACCCATCTTGTCCAGCTTGCGGGACACCTGAAAACCGGGAGAGCACCCGGGGCCGGTCTTGTCGACGACGATCAGCGACACCCCCGCCGCGCCCGGCCCGCCGGTCCGTGCCGCGGTGACGACGTAGTCGGCGCGCACGCCGGAGGTGATGTAGGTCTTGGCGCCGTTGAGCACGAAGTCGTCGCCGTCTCGGACGGCCCGGGTACTCAGATGCCCGACATCGGACCCGCCGCCGGGCTCGGTGATCGCCAGCGCGCCGATCTTCTCGCCGGCCAGGGTGGGCCGCACGTAGGTGTCGATGAGCCGCGCGTCGCCCGAGGCGATCATGTGCGGAACCGCGATCCCGCAGGTGAACAGCGAGGCGAACACACCGCCCGGGGCGCCGGCGTGGTGCATCTCCTCGCAGATCACCACGGCGTCGGCCCCGTCGCCGCCCTCGCCGCCGACACTTTCGGGAAACCCGGCGCCGAGCAGCCCGGCGGCGGCAGCGGCGCGATGCAGTTCGCGCGGCAGTTCGCCGCTGTGTTCCCATTTCTCGACGTGGGGGAGAACCTCCCGTTCGGCGAAGGCGCGCACGGTCTTTCGCAGCTCGTCACGCTCGGGGGTGGTCCAGATGCTCACGGCAGCAGCTCCTCGGGTATGTCGATGTGGCGGCTGCGCAACCATTCCCCGAGCCCTTTGGCCTGGGGGTCGAAGCGGGCCTGGTAGGCCACGCCCTGGCCGAGAATGCCGTCGATGACGAAGTTCACCGCGCGCAGGTTGGGTAGGACGTGCCGGGTCACCGGCAGGTCGGCGGCTTCGGGCAGCAGCTTGCGCAGGGTGTCTTCGGTCAGCGTGTGGGCCAGCCAGTTCCACTGCTCGTCGGTGCGTACCCAGACTCCGACGTTGGCGCTGCCTCCCTTGTCGCCGCTGCGGGCGCCGGCGATGACGCCCAGCGGGACCCGCCGGGTGGGCCCGTACCGGCGTGGCGGCGGCAGCGCGGGGGGTGGGACCGGTTCGAGTGCAGCGGTGGCGGTGGGTGCGGGGACGTCGACCCGGGTGCCGTCGGCGTGCACGGCGACGTGGGGGACCTGATCGGCCGGCACGTGGGCGGCGGTGAACACGCCGTAGACCTGGCTGTCCCCGGGGGGTGCGGTGCTGGTGAATCCGGGATAGCTGGCCAGTGCCAACTCCACGGCGGCCGAGGAGAACTGCCTCCCGACGACGGCGGGGTCGGGGTCGCGCACCACGCAGCGCAGCAGCGCGCTGGCGGTCTGTTCGGTCTCGGCGTCGGGGTGGTCGGTGCGGGCCAGCGTCCACTCCAGTTCGGCGGGCTCGGCCGCCAGGCTGGTTTCGAGCTGATGGCGCACCAACGCGGCCTTGGCGTCGATGTCCAACCCGGTGAGCACGAAGCTCACTTCGTTGCGGAATCCGCCGAGGCTGTTCAGCGACACCTTCAAGGTGGGCGGGGGCGGTTCTCCCCGTGCGCCGCTGAGGCGGACCCGGTCGGCGCCGTCCTGGCAGAGCGTGATGCTGTCGATGCGCAGCGTCGCGTCGGGGTTGGGGTAGCGCGCGCCGCCGATCTCGTAGAGCAGCTGCGCGGTGACGGTGCCGACGGTCACCGCGCCGCCGGTGCCCTGGTGCTTGGTGATCACCGAGGAGCCGTCGGGGTGGATCTCGGCGATAGGGAAGCCGGGATGGGTCAGCGCCGTGAGATCGGGGAACTCCTGGGCGAAGAACGAGTAGTTGCCTCCGGTGGCCTGGGTGCCGCATTCGATGACGTGGCCCGCGGCGATCGCACCGGCGATCCGTTCGTGATCGCCGGGCTGCCAGCTGAAGTGCGCCGCGGCGGGGCCGACGGTCACCGACGCGTCGGTGACCCGGCCGGTGACGACGATGTCCGCGCCGCCACGCAGGCATTCGACGATGCCCCAGGCTCCCAGGTAGGCGTTGGCGGTCAGTGGCTCACCCAGGCCCAGATCGGCGGTGCGGGCGAGGAGGTCGTCGCCCTCGACGTGGGCGACGGTGACGGCGATGCCGAGATTGTCGGCGAGCGTGCGGATTGCGTCGGCCAGCCCGGCCGGGTTGAGACCACCGGCGTTGGCCACGATGCGCACGCCGGCCGCACGCGCCAGGCCCAGACAGTCTTCGAGCTGGCGCAGGAAGGTCTTGGCGTAGCCGCGTTCGGGGTTCTTCATGCGGTCCCGGCCCAGGATGAGCATGGTCAGTTCGGCCAGGTAGTCGCCGGTCAGGTAGTCGAGTTCGCCGTCGGTGAGCATCTCCCGCATGGCCGACAGGCGGTCGCCGTAGAAGCCAGAACAGTTTCCGATGCGGACCGCAGACGTCACGCGCACTCCCTTGTGGTCATTCCGGCCGGATAGTCGACCAACCAACCGGTAGGTTACTTTGTACCGCCGGTACCGCGTCAACCCTTTTCGACAAGGCCCGCTTGGCTATCCAGCCAGCGAACCCTGCACCGCTCTGACCTGCGCGGCGCGCCGGGGATGTCCCGGCGCGAGATGTCCACTGCTGGGGTAAGCTGACGCCGCGCAGTCGGCAGTTCGGGGCACAGCGAAAGATCGCCGTGGGTGGGATCGGTAGCTGGTGGCGGCTGAATTGGCGGTGACGCGAACGCCGGATCGTTGTGATTTCGGGAAAGCCGTTGGCCTCCTGGGGGACCGAGTATCCGGCACCAATGGATGTCGACCGGTCAGGAGGGAGAACGATGCGGAAGGCTGTACACCGCGCAGTACCGATTGTGGTGGCGGGAGCCTGTGCCGCCGCGCTGGTGTCCGTCGGGGCGGCCAGCGCAGATGTTCCGGGTGGGTTCAGTGCGGCGCCGGCGGCGCCGTTCCCGCAGACCGACGTGTCATGCGAGCTGGTGAACTACTGCGACAGCGGACTTGATTTGGTTTTGTCACCGTCGTCCAGGCGGGACGACGACGAGCGCCAGCTCGGCGGCGGATTCCTCGCCCCCAATCCCGCGCTCGACGGCAACTGATTGTTCTGGAAGTCTTGGAAACTATCGATGGCTCGATCACCTAGAGGAGTGGGTATGTCCTTCATCGTTCGTTCTGCCGGCGTCGTGGCGGTCGCCGGGGCCGCACTGTTGGGCAGCGCCGCGACCGCTGCCGCCGAACCGCCGCCGAACTGCACACTCGCCGACATGTCGGGGATCCTGTCCGGCGTCTCCGCCAGCATGTCGGCCTACCTGTTCACCCATCCGGAGGTGAACGGCTCGCTGTCCACGATGACGGACATGCCGAGCGAGGATCGCTCCGTGTACATGGAGGACTACATGTCCTCCAATCCGGCCGTTCAGGCCGAGCTGCAGGCCATCCGGCAGCCGATGACCGATTTCCGGAACCGCTGCGGCATGCCCGCCGGTGGCGGCCCCATCGGCTGATTCAGCCGCACCCGCAACAGCCAGCAAGGGCCGTTGCCGTCGACGATGACGGTGGCGGCCCTTGCCGGTTGCGGGGTCCTCGGCCGTCGGAGTTTGGAGCCGGGCCAGCTCACCGGCTATTCTGGTGACCAATTGCCGGCGCCCGGTTGATCCGGGCCTGCCCGTAGCACCACCCCGTACAGAGGAGAGCTTGATCATGGCTGTGCCGAAGCGCAGGATGTCGCGCGCGAACACCCGTAGCCGGCGCGCGCAGTGGAAGGCCACCCCGGCCGGGCTGGTCACCGTCACCGTTGCCGGCCAGCAGCACAAGGTGCCGCGGCGGCTGCAGAAGGCGGCTCGCCTCGGGTTGATCGACCTCGATCGCCGTTAACTCTTCGGCGCGCCTCTCAGGTCACTCTCAGTCGTTGGGTTGAGACTGTGGCAGTGCGCATTCTTGTCGTTGATGACGATCGCGCGGTGCGCGAGTCCCTGCGACGGTCACTTTCCTTCAACGGTTACTCCGTTGAATTGGCGCAGGACGGCCGCGAGGCACTCGACCTGATCGCCAGTGATCGTCCGGACGCCGTGGTGCTAGATGTGATGATGCCCCGGGTGGACGGCCTGGAGGTGTGCCGACAGCTCCGCAGCACCGGCGACGATTTGCCCATTCTGGTCCTGACGGCGCGTGACTCGGTGTCCGAGCGGGTGGCCGGACTCGATGCCGGTGCCGACGACTACCTGCCCAAGCCCTTCGCCCTGGAGGAACTGCTGGCCCGGATGCGCGCGTTGCTGCGCCGCACCGGTCCCGACGACATCACCGAGACCGCGGCGCTGACCTTCTCGGATCTGACCCTCGATCCGGTGACCCGTGAGGTCACCCGCGGCGACCGGCAGATCAGCCTCACCCGCACCGAGTTCGCGCTGCTGGAGATGCTGATCGCCAACCCGCGCCGGGTGCTGACCCGCGGTCGGATCCTCGAGGAGGTCTGGGGCTTCGACTTCCCGACGTCGGGGAACGCCCTGGAGGTCTACGTGGGCTACCTGCGGCGCAAGACCGAGGCCGAGGGGGAGCCGCGGCTGATCCACACGGTGCGCGGCGTCGGATATGTATTACGGGAGACGCCTCCGTGACCAACGGCCAGCCGACGACCTCGTGGCCGGGTGCGCCTGCCGCCCCGGTGCCGGTGACGAGTTCGGTGTCGCTGCGCTGGCGCGTGATGTTCCTCGCGATGTCGATGGTGGTCATGGCCGTGGTGCTGATGGGCGTCGCGGTGTACGCGGTGGTGTCCCGGGCGCTGTATGACGACCTGGACACCCAGCTGCAGAGCCGGGCCAAACTGCTGATCGAGAGCGGGTCACTGGCCGCCGATCCCGGCAAGGCCATCGAGGGAACCGCCTATTCCGATGTCAACGCGATGCTGGTGATCCCGGGTCGCACCATCTATACGGCGAACCAGGAAGGCCAGACACTGCCGCTGGGCGGGCCGGAGAAAGACGTCATCGACGGCAAGCTGCTGATGTCGCTGCGCACCGCCGAGCACCAGCGGGTTCTGGCGATCGGCCTGAGCAACGGCAGCACCCTGCTGATCTCCAAGAGCCTGTCTCCGACCGGTCAGGTGCTCAAGCGTCTGGGCACGGTCCTGCTGATCGTGGGTGGAATCGGGGTGGCGGTCGCCGCGATCGCCGGCGGCATGGTGGCCAGTGCCGGATTGCGCCCGGTGGCCCGGCTGACCCAGGCCGCCGAACGGGTGGCGCGCACCGACGACCTGCGTCCGATCCCGGTGTACGGCAACGACGAGCTGGCCCGGCTCACCGAGGCCTTCAACATGATGTTGCGGGCGCTGGCCGAATCGCGGGAACGCCAGGCGCGGCTGGTCACCGACGCCGGCCACGAACTGCGCACGCCGCTGACGTCGCTGCGCACCAATGTCGAGTTGCTCATGGCGTCGTCCGAGCCCGGCAGACCGCGACTGCCGGAAGAGGAGATGGCAGGCCTGCGGGCCGATGTGGTGGCGCAGATCGAGGAGTTGTCCACGCTGGTGGGCGATCTGGTGGACCTGACCAGGGAGGACGCCCGCGGGGTCGTCCACGAGGCGATCGAGATGACCGAGGTGATCGATCGGTCGCTGGAGCGAGTCCGGCGGCGCCGCAACGACATCGAGTTCGACGTGGCGGTCAGTCCATGGCAGGTGTACGGCGATGCCGCCGGGCTGGCGCGCGCGGTGCTGAACCTGTTGGACAACGCCGCGAAGTGGAGCCCGCCCGGTGGCCGGGTGGGTGTGAGCCTGCGCCAGATCGATCCGCTGCACGCCGAGCTCGTGGTGGCCGATCACGGGCCGGGCATCCCGCCGCAGGAGCGGGGTCTGGTCTTCGAGCGGTTCTACCGTTCGACGTCGGCCAGGGCGATGCCGGGTTCGGGTCTGGGCCTGGCGATCGTGAAACAGGTTGTGCTCAAGCACGGCGGTACGCTTCGGGTCGAGGACACCGTCCCGGGTGGACAGCCGCCGGGAACGTCGATGCACGTGGTCCTGCCCGGTCGGCCGTCGGCGCCCGAGACCGAATTGTCACCTGGCCAGCTGACGACACGCGGCCGCTGAGAGTCCCGGTGAGCCACGTCACCAGTGAGGATGAAGTGGCAGAAGTTTAGGGGTGTGCCGAGTGTTCTCTAAGTGCATTCTCAGCACGGGCGGGCACTTTGGTCGTACTCCCTTCGTTGATCCCGGCGAGGACACCTACTCCAGGAAGAGCATCGCAGCGACATGACCAACCACCCGAGGTACCCGCAGAACCCGCATCCGGGTCATGGCCCTGGTGTGCCCGGGCAGGGCGGACCCCGGCAGCAGCCGTACGACTGGCGCTACGCCACCGAGCAGCAGCGCCAGGCGTTCAGAGCGCCCTACGACCCCTACCGGGGTGCTCCGATGCAGCCCGGGCAGGGCGGGTATCCCCGACCCGAGCAGCCGGCCGCGCCGCAGCCCCGGGAG